>CAZFWD010000119.1:0-20166 GCA_964522535.1 uncultured Desulfonema sp. | reverse complement strand
ATTCGGTCCCCGGCCAGGCTTTCCCGAAGGGTTTTGATGATCGGCATGCATCCGCCGACGCTGGGTTCAAAGGCGATAGTGACCCCCTTATTCGCGGCGGCCTTGAACAATGAGTTGCCATGGGAGGCCAACAGCGCCTTGTTCGCGGTGACGACGGGTTTGCCGTTTTCGATGGCTTTTAGAATAAGCTTTTTTGCGATTTTATTACCGCCGATCATTTCAAGGATAATGTCGATGTCCGGGTCGTTAACCACCGCAAACGGGTCCGTGGTCAGGACGCCCATTTCAAAACGGATTCCCCGGTCCCTTTGAATATCGAGATCGGCCGCCCGCTTGATGCGCAGACGAGCCCCGAGCCTGGCGGTGATGAGGTCTTTGTTCTCAATCAGCAGCCTGGCGATGCCTGTGCCCACCGTGCCCAGGCCCAGAATGCCCAGTTGAATTTCCTTCATAGACCGCTCTCCCGGCGGATTATAAGATTTTTTTGATGCCCCGCACGGCCTGGTTGATCCGCATGTTGTTTTCGATCAGGGCGAACCGGACGTAATCATCCCCGTATTCACCGAATCCGATGCCGGGCGAGACCGCCACCTTGGCCTTTCGAATCAGCATTTTGGAAAACTCCACCGATCCCATTTTCCGGTAAGCCTCGGGAATTTTGGCCCAGACGAACATGGTGGCCTTGGGCGGCGGGACGTGCCATCCGGCCCGGCCCAGCCCCGCAATCAGGGTGTCCCTTCGGGATTTGTAGGTGTCGCAGATTTCCTTGACGCATTTCTGGGGGCCGTTTAACGCGATGATGGACGCGATCTGAATCGGCTGGAACACCCCGTAGTCCAGGTAGCTCTTGATCCGCCGCAGCGCGCCCACCACCTCCGCGTTGCCCACGCAGAACCCGACGCGCCATCCCGGCATGTTGTAGCTTTTGGAAAGGGAATAAAACTCCACCCCCACCTCCTTGGCGCCCTTGGCCTGGAGAAAGCTGGGCGGTTTATACCCGTCAAAGACGAGGTCCGCGTAGGCCAGGTCATGAATGACGAGAATGTCGTGCTCCCTCGCGTAGTCGACGACCTTTTCAAAGAAGTCAAGCTCCACGGTGGCGGTGGTCGGGTTATGCGGAAAACTGAGAACGATCACCTTCGGCTTCGGCCAGGTCTGCTTGGTGGTGGCGAGCAGGTTTTCAAAAAAGTCCGAATCCGGTTCCAGGGGGACATACCTCACGTTCGCTCCGGATATGATTCCCGAGTAGGGATGAATCGGATAGGTCGGGTTCGGCGACAGGACGACGTCTCCGGGACCCACGGTGACCAGCATCAGATGAGACAACCCTTCTTTTACGCCGATGGTGACGATGGCTTCGGTTTCCGGGTCGATATCCACGTCGAACCGACGTTTATACCAGGCGGCGACCGCCATGCGGAGTTTTTTGATCCCCATGGACGCCGAGTACCGGTGGTTTTGGGGTTTCTGGGCGGCTTCAATGAGTTTGCTGACGATATGTTTGGGGGTGCCCAAATCGGGGTTCCCCATCCCCAGATCGATGATATCCTCTCCGGCCCGCCGGGCTTCCATCTTGATCTGGGTCACGGTTGCGAACACATAGGGCGGCAGCCGGTTGAGCCGTGCGAACGTTTTCATCAATATCCTCTTTTCGGTTTACCCGTTGCGGATTATGGGTTTGTGCTGTACTTAGTACACCAGTCCCTCGTGTATGTCAAAAAAATTGTTTTGACTTTTCACGGCGATTAAGCTATCAAACACACATTTTTACGATTTGATTCGGAATGGCGATAAGGCAGGAATATGAATACATGAATACAAAAGACCCCTTGACATACGCGGATGCCGGGGTTGACATCGACAAGGCCGGCGGGTTTGTGAAATGGATCAAGGAGATCGCCGCCCAGACGCCCAGGACCGGCGTTATCGGTGAGATCGGCGGTTTCGGCGGCCTCTATTCCTTAAACATGATGGATTATAAGCGGCCGGTGCTGGTCAGCTCCACCGACGGCGTGGGCACGAAGCTGAAAATCGCCTTTATGATGGACAAGCACGACACCGTGGGGATTGACCTGGTGGCCATGTGCGTCAATGATGTGGCGGTTCAGGGGGCAAAGCCGCTTTTTTTCTTAGACTACCTCTCCATGGGGGAACTGAGAATCCCTGTGGCCGAACAGATCATAAAGGGGATCGCCGAGGGGTGCCGCCAGGCCCAGTGCGCCCTGATCGGCGGAGAAACCGCCGAGATGCCGGGCCTATACAACAAGGACGAGTACGACCTCGCCGGGTTTGCCGTGGGGATCGTGGATAATGACAAGATCGTCGACGGAACCGAGATTCGGGTCGGCCATAAGCTGGTCGGGATTGCCTCCTCGGGGCTTCACAGCAACGGCTTCTCCCTGGTCCGCAAGATATGCTTTGACATCCTGAAACTGGATGTCGGTACCATGATACCGGAGTTCGGCAGGACCCTGGGGGAGGAGCTGATCACCCCTACAAAGATTTATACGGAGATCATCAAGCAGCTGCTCAAGGATTTTCCGGTTCACGGGCTTGCCCACATCACCGGCGGCGGGATCGAGGAGAACGTGGTTCGCATTCTGCCGGATGCCTGTAATGTTGATATTCAAAAAGGAGCGTGGGACATTCCGTCGGTGTTTAAATACCTTCAGGAGGCCGGCAACATCAGGGAATCCGAGATGTGGCGGACCTTCAACAACGGCCTGGGGCTTATCGTTGTGGTCCCTGAGCCGGACGCTCAGGATGTCGTCGAGCGGATGGCCGGAATGAATGAAAGGGCCTATGTGATCGGCGAGGTGGTCAAGAAGCGCAAGTCTTCCGTGAAACGGATCAAGTGGTTGTAACGGTGAGGGATGAAGGGTTGCGCCGACCCCCGTCAGGTGCGTTATGGCATCGCCTTCACGCCTCATGGTTGAGCTTCATGGGGTGGATCGCCAACGGGCAGCGCCGGGCGCCGGCCTGCCGCGCCTGAGTGATCCGGCCGGTTTTTCCCGGGTCGGGGAAAGGAGATGGCCGTTTAACCGAAAAAAACGAATAGCCGATTCAGCCGGGTGCGCGGCATGAAATAAACCGAAGCGTTTAGGGTGCCGCCCCGGTTTTTTTGTTTTCAACGCAGACAACGGGCGGACATGAAAATTCTGGGCATCGAAACCTCCTGCGATGAAACCGCCGCGGCAGTGGTTCAGGACGGGTCGATTATTCTATCTTCCATCGTATCCTCCCAGGTGGAAGTCCATCATCCCTATGGTGGCGTGGTTCCCGAGCTTGCCTCCCGGAAGCATATCGAGGCCATCGGATTTGTGACCAGGCAGGCGCTGCAGGCGGCGGGCCTTCATCAAAGGGATCTGGACGCGGTGGCGGTCACCCAGGGGCCGGGGCTTGTCGGCGCCCTTCTGGTGGGGTTCTGTTTTTCCCGGGCCTTTGCCTACGCGTTGAATATCCCCTGGGTCTGCGTGGATCATCTGGCCGGGCATCTTCATTCCGTCTTTTTTCAGAAACCTGTTCCGAAATTTCCGTTTATCGGCCTTTTGGTATCCGGCGGGCACACGGGCATTTATGAGGTTTTATCCCACACTCAGGCCGAATGCCTCGGCCAGACTTTAGACGATGCGGCGGGAGAGGCGTTTGACAAGACCGCCAAGCTGCTGGGGCTGGGATATCCCGGCGGACCCGTGATTTCCCAGCTTTCGGAAAAGGGCGACCCCGAGCGGATTCAATTTCCCCGCGCCTATCTTGACAGGAATGCTTATGATTTCAGCTTCAGCGGCATCAAGACGGCGGTGAGCCGCTACGTGCAGACCCATTCAAATGAATACCGGGATCGAATCGAAGACATCGCTGCGGGGTTTCAGGAGGCGGTTGTGGAGGTGCTGGTCTATAAAGCCTTGCATGCGGCCGCGGAAAAAGGACATTCTCGAATCGCTGTCGTCGGCGGGGTATCCGCGAACCGCCGGCTGAGGGAGCGGATGCGCGAGGAGGCTTCACAACGGGGCATCGCGGTATTCATCCCCGCCGCTGAACTCTGCGGGGACAACGCGGCGATGATCGCCGCGGCCGGGTATCATTACCTTAAAAAAAACGGCCCGTCGAAAGACTGGCTGCAAAAGGATGTGTATTCACGGGCGGCGTCCCCCGCGCCCTAACTGGTATTTTTGAACCGCCCGGGTATGCTCCGCAAGGGTGACGGAGAACTGGTGCGTTTTGTCGGGCTTTGCGACAAAGTAGAGGTAATCGGTATTCGCCGGGAATAGGGCGGCTTCGATCGACGCCTTTCCCGGGCTGGCGATCGGGCCGGGGGGCAGCCCGGAAATCATATAGGTATTGTAGGGGGTGTGGCGGTTTAAATCCTCACGCGTAATATTGCCGGTGAAATCCCCCATCCCATAGATCACCGTGGGATCGCTGGCCAGCCGCATTTTTTTTTTCAGGCGGTTGTGAAAAACCGATGAGATGATCGGCCGTTCCTCAGCCACCCCGGTTTCTTTTTCAATGATGGAGGCAAGGATGAGGACTTCATGGACCGTCAAGGCGAGATCACGCGCGCGTTCCTTCCAGTCCGGGGTAAATGTGTGTTGCAACTGCCGGATCATGGCACGGATGATTTTCTCCGGTGAAGGCGCATCGGAAAAGTAATAGGTGTCCGGGAACAGGTAGCCTTCACAGGTCTTTGCCGGGATCCCCATGCGAGCGGCAAAATCCGGGTTTGTGGCAACGGCCAAAAAGGCGTCTTTTCCGGCCAGTCCTGTTTTTTCAATCCGGTCGGCGATCTGCGCGAGGTTGAAACCCTCGGGAATGGTGACTTTGTGAAGCCGCACGCGGCCGCTTGTCAGATCCTCAAGGATGGTGACGGGAGGCATCGCGGCGGAGAATTCGTAAACCCCCGCGACGATTCTTCGGTCGAGCTTTTTCAGCCTGGCGATCAGTTTAAACTTGAACGGGTGAGCGATGAGCCGGTCCTGATGCAACTGGTCCGCCACCGCGTCAAACCGCTGGCCCGGGGCAACGGTGATGACCAGCCTGCCGGTGTGGGAAGGGTCTGCCGGTGTTTTTAGGTAATGATCCAGATCGATTCGAAGATAGGCGGCCATGCCGGTTGCAGCAAGGATCGCAACCAAGGCGCCCGCCAGCAGGGTTTTTTTCATTTAGACCTGTACTTTTGGAATTCCTGTTATATTTTGGTGCCAATGGAGAATTGCGTTTTTTTGTCGTCTGTTTGATTGAGGAAAACATATATTCATGAGCGGTGCAACCAAAAAAGAAGCGGTATACCAAGGGTTTGAACAGGGCCCGATTCGGCCGCCCAGCGAGGCGCACAGCCTGCTGATCCGGGTGACGCGAAACTGCCCCTGGAACCGCTGCAGCTTCTGTCCGGTCTATAAGAATGAACGGTTTTCATTAAGGCCCGTCGCGCACGTTAAAGAAGATATCGATGCGGTTTACCGCCATATTCAGGCGCTGCGGGAGATGAGCGATTCAAACGACCGGATCGACCGCTCACGGATCGCCGCCTATCAGGCGGGGCTTGCGCCTTTCGAGGCGCAGGCGTTTTACGCCGCTTTAAACTGGTTTGCCTGCGGCATGCGCTCGATTTTTTTACAGGACGCCAACAGCCTGATCATCAAGCCCAAGGACCTGGTGGAGATATTGACCCATTTGAAGCAGCGGTTTCCCCGGGCCGACCGGGTGACCTCCTACGCCAGGTCCCACACCGTGGCCCGAATCAAGGACGCGGATCTAAAGGCCATGGCGGATGCCGGATTAAACCGGATTCATATCGGGCTTGAGTCCGGTTCCGATGAAGTCTTAGAGCGCATGAAAAAAGGGGTGGATAAACAAACCCATATTACGGCCGGGCAAAAGGTGAAAAGGGCCGGCATGGAGCTGTCCGAGTACGTGATGCCGGGGCTGGGCGGAAGGGAACTGTCCCGGGTGCACGCCCTTGAGACCGCCGATGCGCTGAACCAGATCAACCCGGATTTTATCAGGCTTCGAACCCTTGCGATACCCAACACCGTGCCGTTGTTTGAGGCCTATGCCTCGGGAGAATTTGAAAAACTTACGGACCGCATGGCCGCCCAAGAAATCCTGTTGTTTCTGGAAAGCCTGAGCGGGATTGAAAGCTATTTGAAAAGCGATCATATTTTGAACCTGTTTGAGGAGATCGAGGGGAAGCTGCCGGAAGACCAACCGCAAATGACCGGGGTGATTAAAACCTTTCTGAACATGGACCCTCACCGGCAGATGCTTTATCAGGTCGGCAGACGCTTGGGCCTGTTTTCCCGGTTAAGCGATTTGAACGATCCGCAGCTTGCCGCAAGGGCCGAGGCGGCCTGTCGAAGCTACGGTATTACCCCGGACAATGTCGATACCGTGATCGATGAGATCATGAAGCGTTTTATTTAACGATTGACTTCCTCTGCCATGGCGCCTCGGATTAAATCGGCCTCACCTGCGGGCCTGGGGATTTATCTTCACATTCCGTTTTGCAAAAAAAAATGCCCGTACTGCGGCTTCTATTCCGTCACCGACCTGAACCTGGCGGTCCCCTTTATCAAGGCCCTGATGAAGGAGATGGGGATCATCGAGCTTCCGCCCATACCGGTGGACACGATTTATTTCGGCGGCGGAACCCCTTCTCTGCTTGATGTGTGCGATATTCAGACGCTGCTGGACGAGATCGGCCGAAGGTTTCAAACGGCCGATGAGGTGGAAATCACCCTGGAAGCCAACCCCGGAACCGTGACTCTCGAAAAGCTTGTGGAATATAAACAGGCCGGGATCAACCGTTTAAACCTCGGCGTGCAGTCGTTTTGCGATGCCATGCTTCGGTTCCTCGGCCGCATTCACAACTCAGGCCAGGCTTTGGAGGCCTTTCACATGGCCAGGGCCGCGGGTTTTCAAAACATCGGAATGGATCTGATTTACGGGATTCCGGGTCAGACCCCGGATTTGTGGCGCGCAGACCTTAAACAGGCGGTCGCCCTTTGCCCGGAACACCTCTCCTGCTATATGCTCACCTATGAGCCGGGAACCCCTCTGGAAGCCGATCTGCAAAAAGGGGCGTTCCGACCGCTTTCGGAAAACGCGGTCGCTGATTTGTTCGATTTGACGGCCCGGTTTCTGGAAGATAACGGATACGCCCGATATGAGGTGTCCAATTTTTCGATATCCGCCGCCACCCGCTCTCGGCATAACCTGAAATACTGGCGCCGGGTTCCGTATATCGGTCTTGGCCCTGCGGCCCATTCCTTTGTTGAAAACCGCCGGTCCTGGAACGTGAGGTCGCTCAGGGATTATTTGAAAAAGATCGAATCCGGCCGGCATCCCATGGCGGGCATGGAGCTGCTGGATCGCCGGCAGCAGATGATGGAGGCGATCAGCCTGGGATTCAGATGCGCGGACGGGATCGGCGTTGATGCTTTTGAAAGCCTGTTTAAGGTCGATTTTCGGAAGATGTTTGCAGAGATCAACCGCATCTATGAATCCGAAGGGTATCTTTGTGTTGCAAACGGCTGCTGCCGTCTGACCCCAAAGGGCATGCGGTTTGCCGACGCCATCGCTCGAGGGTTTGTCGACAGGCTGTAGGCTTGTGCCGGCGTGATTATGTCGATAGGGTTAGGGCCAGCAGCCCCACATAAAACCGCGCATGGCTGATATGCGCGGCCATGTTGGCGCGGTGATTTGCGAAGATGCCGCTCAGATCGGCTTCGGTGACGAACACCCAGGGATTGATGTGCGCCGAGGTATGGCAGGCTTCAATCGCATGGTGAAGGATTTCACTGCCGTTTCGGGTATCTAAAATTTTGGGAAAATCCTTTTCCACAGCCCTGAGGATGGTCTCGATGGCGCTGGCCACCCCTTTGGCGTAAAAAATATAATCATCCGCCTTAAAGGTGCTGACCGGTTCGCCGTTTTCCTCCCGGCTTTTGACCAGATTGTTGTCGCAGCTTCCCAGAAGCTCTTGAAAGGCGTTGAGCAGCGGTATCAGGTTATCCGTCCGGGTATAGAATTCAGCCTCATGTTTCCTGAGTTGCTCTTTATAAATCGTTAATTCATCAATGGCCTCCCGGTATCTGGACTCTGCGGAGGGAAACCAGTAATCTTCGGCCCTGATCATGAACCAGTTCATGGCCCGTTCCAGGTGTATATTTAAGGACGCCGTTGTTCCGGTTCTTGAAATCTTGTCGGTCAAAATGATGCTGGCCCTTCGCGTGACCTCAAGCACGCCAATCTGGAAATTGTTGACATTGTCGGTGAATTTGATGATGTCATTGGGCCGCCAGCCCCAGAACCGTTCGGTTAACTCGAATTGAATGGGCGCGATCAGGGCGTCCACAAAGGCCACGCCGGGCGGTTCATCGGATACAGGGGCGGTGTCAGATAGATGGTCGGCCGCGGTTTCCGGGCGTCGTTCGTCGAAGGAGGCTCGGGCCGCGCTCCCCGCGGCTGTCTTTTGATCCGGCGTCATTATATGGGGGCGGTCGACCTCAGATGCCCCTTTCGTCTGGTGGATCCCTGAGGATGCCGCCCGATCCTGGGGGGTAAAGTGATTCACCAGAAAGGTGATCCCCCAGAGAATTCCGACGGCGATCACCAGCCCTGCAATGATCCTGAACCATGCAAACTTTAGAAACTCCTTATCCCCTGTGCTTGTATTCATGATCACTCCTTTTGTGAAACGCCCCGGACGGTTATGCCGGTTTTCTGAGCTTTCGCGCATCCCCGACGCGAATGGTGAAGTTTATGGCATCAAAGTACTCCAGCAGCGGGATGGTATATTTTCGGGATGCTTGGGTCATCTCCTTGAACTGCGGGGTGGTGATCTCCGGGTTGGACCTGAGAAACGTCACCAGCCGTTTTTTTAATTCATTGATGACCTCCGCGTGAAAGAACAGATCCTCCTTCACTCGAACAATCACCCCTTCATCCACAAGCAGCATGAGGACATTCTTTGATGCGGCCGGTTCAAGGGTTAAGTCCGCGGCCAGTTCCTTGAAGTAGGGCGGCTGAAGCCCGCTTTTAAAATAAGCGTCCTCTATTTTTTGTTTGATCTGCGACCCGTCGGACCCCAGGGTCACCCGGTGTTCGGGAAGCCGAGTGTCGTTTTCCGACTGGACGATCACGCCGTCCTTCACGGCCATGGTCAGCATCTGTTTAAAAAGTTTTTCACCCAGCACCGCTGGAAATTTGGCCTTCATCTCCGCCCTGGACATTCCGGTTTTTAAGGGATGCAGGCGGTGATATCGTTTGAGCGCCTCAGCCAGTTTTTGTTTGAACCCTTCAAAGGTTTCCTGGTGGATGTATTGTCTCAACTCTGCGTCGGCCTGAATTAGCATCTTTCGGGCGATCAGGGCGTCCAAAACAGCGTCCAGTTCCCCGCCGTAGAGCCGTGTTCGAATGGCAAGCCCTCCGAGGGTCACCCCCTCATAACCCGCGTTTGCGGCATGCTCCATGATAATGGTTTCCGGATTCGGATTCAAGAGGATTTGCAGGTGCTGATTGGTTTTGGCTTTCAACCGTTTATGTTTTTGAGGCACCGGGTCAAGGATGCGACCGCCGCCCAGGGTGCGCACCGGCGAGTAGCTGCGGACGACAAACCGGTCGTCCCGAATGCAGGCCACCGGAGAATCCAGCCGCAGCTGGGCCAGGGCCGTATCCCCCGGTTCCAGGTCTTCCCGGTTCAGAAGGATGACATTGCACGGGAGTTCGGCGGTTCCGGTGTGAAATCGAATGCGTTCTCGATTTTTCAGCGGCCTTGGGATGCTTCCGAGCAGGTGGAGCTCCACGTCGAGCATGTAGGAGGTTTCAAGGGTTCCGGGCAGTGCCAGCACATCCCCCCGGTTTACCGCCGCCTTCTCAATCCCCTGGAAATTGATCGCGGTGCGCATGTGGGCGCCGGCTTCGGAAACCGGTTGATCATGAACCTGAAGCCCACGAATTTTGGAGGTGATCCCACTCGGATAAATCATGATGGTCTCCCCCACGGAAACCCTGCCGGAGAGCAGGGTGCCGGTGATGACCGTGCCGAACCCTTTCATCGTAAAGACCCGGTCCACCGGAAGCCGGAACAGGCCGGTGGATTTTTTTTCAGGCAGCTCCGCGCAGAGCCTGTCGAGGGTATTTATAAATTCGGATATCCCTTCCCCGGAAACCGCGGATACCGGCATGATCGGCGCGTTCTCCAAAAAGGTTCCTTTGACGAACGCCCGAATATCCTCTATGACCAGCTCGCGCCACTCTTCGTCCACCAAATCGATTTTGGTGAGCACGATGATGCCGTGCTGAATGCCCAGAAGCGTGCAGATTTCAAAATGCTCCCGGGTTTGCGGCATCACCCCCTCGTCTGCGGCGATGATCATGGCCACAATATCGATTCCGGATGCGCCGGCGACCATGTGTTTAACGAATTTTTCATGCCCCGGCACATCGACAATCCCGATGTGAATGCCGCTCGGCAGGTCAAGGGCTGCAAAACCGAGTTCAATGGTGATGCCCCGGAGTTTTTCCTCCTTAAGCCGGTCCGTGTCGTACCCGCTAGTCGCCTTGACCAAGCTGGTCTTTCCATGATCGATGTGCCCGGCCGTACCGAGAATGATCTGTTTCAAGGCTTTTGTGTCCCCTGCGTGTCTGATTTTCTGCCCTTTACGTATTCAAGCCCGTAGGCCGCGCCGACCAGGCAGACGCCCAGCCCGACAATCAGGCCCGGCCCGGCCGAAGGCCTGAAAAGACGGCAGATCACAACGGCAAAAACTCCGCCGAGGATCACCCTGACGATGAATATGGTTAACCTGTTCACCGACTGCCCCCTTGATAATACGCTCACCGCATACCACATGTAATAAAAATGGAAAAGCGGGTCAATAGCAAGTTTCGCGGAACCATCCCGGAAGGATCGAAATTTTTTGATTTTTGGCAAAGATTGGTGTATGAATAAAAATCTGTTGAACCAATAGAAACCGTTTGATAAATTACTCAACTTCGCATGGTGGGTGTAGCTCAGTTGGCAGAGCACCAGGTTGTGGCCCTGGGGGTCGTGGGTTCAAGTCCCACCACTCACCCCATCAACCCGATAGGCCACTGCCGATGAATGCATCGCAGTGGTTTTATATTCTTTGCGCGCCCGTAGCTCAGTTGGATAGAGCGCCGGACTTCGAATCCGTAGGCCGCCCGTTCGAGTCGGGCCGGGCGCGCCATCAAAGGAGGGGCCATGCCGTATTTCGAGATTCAAACAAACCTTAAAATGGATGAAAAAAAGGCGACACAGCTTGCCGAAGCCGCCTCCGCGCATATCGCCGGCCTGCTGGGAAAGCCGGAGAAGTATGTCATGGTCGGCATCCGCCAGGGGATCCCCATGCTGTTTGGCGGAAGCGCCGCGCCTTCGGCGTATCTAATCCTCAAAAGCATCGGGCTTGCCGCCGAGGACTGCACAGGGCTTTCAAAGGATATCTGCGCCTTTATTGAAAAACAGATCGGGATTGCCGCGGATCGCATTTATATCGATTTTGCGAATATCGATCCCAGAATGTTCGGCTGGAACAGCGCCACGTTTTAGGGCGGCAAAACAAATTTTTTTATAAAAGGGCCGGCGCCATGAGGATTACATCCATTGAAAGAATAACGGACTTTCCGCATCTCAACATGTTCAACATCACCTACATTGACACGGAGAACCGCGAGAAAGTTTGGCGCCTGGCGTCACGGAACCCCGATCCCAAATGCCTTTCCGGCCGGTTCGATGTTCCGGACGCGGTGATTATCGTGCCGTTTCACACCGGCCGGGACAGGCTGGTGATCATTCGGGAGTTCCGGGTGAGCCTGGACGGCTATCAGTACGGGTTCCCCGCGGGTCTTGTGGATTCCGGCGAAACGGTCGAGGCGGCCGCGGGCCGAGAATTGAAGGAGGAAACCGGTCTGGATGTCGCGCGCCTCATTCGGGTCAGTCCGCCGATCTATTCCTCTTCGGGAATGACCGATGAATCCATCGCCATGGCCTATGTGGATTGTGTCGGAACGCCGTCGCGCGACAAAAACGAGGGATCGGAGGATATTGAAACCCTGTTGGTCTCGCCTTCTGAGGCCACGGCGATCTGCGCGGATGAAAAGCTTAAGGTCGATGCGAAGACCTGGCTGGTGCTTGCAGCCTACGGCGCCACCGGGCGGGGGGTCTGCTGAGGGTTTTTTTCCAGAAACACCAGGCTTTCCACGTGACGGGTCTGGGGAAAGAAATCATAGGGTGTGATGCGGGTGACGGCGTATTCAAATCCGGTGAGCCGATTCAGGTCCCTTCGCAGGGTTCCGGCGCTGCATGACATATAGACGATTCGATCCGGGCGATAGCCCTCGGCGATCCATTCCAGGACTTCGGGTTCAAGACCGGTGCGCGGCGGATTGGCGTAGAGCAGCCTGAAGCCGGGTCGACCGGATTCCTTTTGTATCCATGCGCGAAGCTGGGGAATGCGCTCCCTGCACCCGCCCCGCAGCAGGGTCGCGTCCGGGGCGTTATGCCGGGCGCAGTCCACCGCTTCCGCGTCGCGTTCCACCCCTATGGCAACGGCGTTTCGGCGCGTCCAGCGCGCCAGCCCGGCGCCGATGCCGCAATAGAGGTCGATGAGGATATCCCTTGGGCCGGGCGCGAGAAAAGCCTCTGCGGCATCAAGCGTCTGTTCGTGAAGGCAAGGGATAAGCTGTTGAAAGGCCCGAGGGCCGTATTCCAGCCCGCTTGGGTTTTCAGATCGCGGTTTTCCGTAAATGCGGTGCCAGCTGTTTTTGGCAAATACCCTGCGGCCGGCGCAGGGATGCAGGTGCAGCCAGACCCCTTCGATGCCGATGCGTTTCAGGCGGCATGTGAGCGCATCGTCAAGCCATGACATTTCGGGCATTCTATTTGTTTTTAAGACCAGGCTGATTTGGGCGCCGGCCTGAACATAGTAGACCAGCGGAAAGTCCGCATCGGCCGGTAGATTTTTCGAAAACAACGCGACCGCTTCACGCCCCTGTGGGGTATGAACCGGGCAGTCATGGATGGGGATCACCCGCTTGCCCGAAACCAGCCCGAAACGCCAGCCGGTCGGGTCATGGGCGCAGGTCAGGCAGATCCTGTGACGGTAGTTGATCCGTCGGCCCGGTTTCACCGTTTGAATGGGATCAAACCGGTCAACCCAGGGGGAGAGCTGTTTTTTCAGCCACCCTTCCTTCTGGGACAGACTCTCCTCCGCGCTCATGTTTTTATGGGCGCAGCCGGGACACGCCGGGTTACAGGCGTTTGTGGAATCGAGGCCGCCGGTTGCCGTTTTATGAACAGCCCCCTGAGGCATTCGCGGAACCTCTTGACACTTTTTGGGGAAGCGGGTGGATGTGTTTTGCGGATTTCTGATCCGTTGACGGGTTTATCGGAAGGATCAGCGTAAAGGTTGAGCCGATCCCTTCCTGGCTTTCAAACGCGATGCCGCCGCCATGGGCCTCCATGATTTTTTTGGTGATGGAAAGCCCCAGCCCGGTGCTGGTTTCCCCGGCCGTGGGCTGGATGCTCAGCCGGTGAAATTCATTAAAAAGCAGCGGCTGTTCGCAGGCGGGGATTCCCGGCCCCTCGTCCCGGACGCTGAATTTCAAGCTGTCGCCTTCCAGGGTAAGGTTTAGGTATATTTCCGATCCATAAGGGGCGAACTTGATGGCGTTGGTGATGAGGTTGTCCACGGCCTGTCCGATCCGCTGGGGGTCGAAAGGCGCCATGGGGGCGTTCTCGAGGTTTTGGTGGATGGCAATATGCTTCTGTTGGGCGTGCAAACTGTTCAACCGGATCCGTTCCTGGATCAGTTTTTTTAAAGATCCGGGTTTTTTTGATATCTCCAGTTTTCCACTTTCAATAAGCGAGATGTCCAGAAGGTCGTTGAGCATGGCCAGCATGTTTCTGCTGGTGGAGTGGATGATGCTCAGAAATTCCCGCTGGTCCTCGGTAAAGGCCGCCGGATCCTTGAGGAGCAGTTCGCTGAACCCCCTGATGGAGATAATCGGGTTCCGAAGGTCATGGGCGGCAATGCCGATAAACTTGTTTTTGATCTGGTTCAGTTCATAGAATTCCTGTTGTTTTTGCTTAAGCGACTGTTCCAGTTTGAATATCCGTCTGGCGACAGCGATGCGGGCGATCAGCTCGGCCTCATCTGCGGGTTTTGTGAGGTAGTCATCGGCGCCGGCCTCAAGCCCTTTGATGATGTCTTTTTTCGAATCCCTCGCTGTGAGCAGGATGATATACACATACCTTCCGAAATCATGTTTTCGAATCGCCCGGCACAACTCAGACCCGTCCATTTCAGGCATGATCCAGTCGGTGATCACGATGGATGCCCAGCCCTTGAGCAGCAGGTTCATCGCCTCCAGTCCGTTTTGGGCCACGGTGACGTGGTACCCGTATTTTTCAAGGGCAAGTCGAAACCCTAGGGCCTGGGTTTGGCTGTCTTCAACCAGGACGATGTCAAAATCCTTTTTCATGAGCGTGTGTGCGTTTTTACATGGATTGCGGTGTTGATCGTCAGGAGTGAATCCCGGCTAACGAAGCAGACCGTTTGTCGGCTGCATCGCGCGCCGCCTGACACCTGTTAATTTATGGCAGTTTATTCGTGTTACATAAAAATGTCAATAGATGAAAAAAAGGCGACAAACCCGTCTGCCACCGGTCACCGGGTTTCGGGGGCACCGGTTTGCACCGCGCCCATTTTTTCGATGTCATTTAGGGTGGTCAGGCCCCGAAGCGCCTTTTTGATCCCGTCATAATGTTTGGCTTTAAATCCAGAACGGTGGGCGAGATCTTTTATTTCCTCCTCCGGCATTTGATTATTAATGGCGTTTCGCAACGCTTCGTTTACGACGAGAAGCTCCTGAACCCCGATCCGGCCGAAAAATCCGATGTGCCTGCAGTAAGGGCAGCCCGATTCCCTGAAGGCGGTTACCGGGGTTTTTCCATCCCAGTTAAACAGGCTTTCGGTTTTGCGGGGCGACAGAACATAGGGTTCTCTGCAGTGATCGCACAGGCGGGGTACCGTTTCCTGGTTTAAGATCCCGGAAACATAGGGCGCGAGACCCACTCGAGCCGCCTTTTCCAGGGCTTCAAACACATCGGCGGCCTGCATGCCGGCAAGGACAAGAAGCTTTTCGGATTCGATGCCTTGCCGAAGTGATTGAGTGATTTCCGTATCCTCCAGGTTCTGAATGTAGAGCACCTTAGGATGAAGTTTGAGGCAGGCCTCCGTCACGGCGGTTTTTGTGCAATCGGCCTGGGGGTTGACCTGGTACTGATCGATTCCCTTTAACAGGAATCGGATCGAATCCTCAACGCTCATCATTCGCACATTCGACCCCCTGAGTTCCCTGAGGATGGAATAGGCAAGGGTTGTTTTGCCCGATCCCAAAGGGCCCGTGACCAGCAGCAGTCCGGACAAGGGGTTGATGAGCCGTCTGAGGGCGTCGAGGTTTTTGTGGGACAGGTATAGCCCGGACAGGTCGAAAACACACTTGTGCGGGGAGCGGTCCATCAGTTTTAAAAATATTTTTTCACCATGGTCATGGGGCAGGCTGAGGAAACGAATGTCGATTTTTTTTCTAGGCGTGGGAAACAGGATACGGGCGTACTGGGGTTCGCTTTTTTCATCCGCCTCAAGCTTTGCCAGGCGCTTGAGGCTTGAGACCAGCGAGCGATAAACCGAAGTCTGGAGTTTGATCTGTTTCTGAACCTTCTGATCGACGATGAAATGGATGGTGGCAAAATCCTTTTCCGGCTCGATCTGGATTTCGCTGGTGTTTTCCGTGATGCCGAAAAGGATCAGGCAGACATGGAGCTGGTTGACCGCTTCCGGCCCGGCGATCTCCGTCAGGTTTTTTTCGGTGATGGGGTCGTCCGCCTCAAAAGCCTTGCTGGTTTTGATTTTTTTGAAGAATTCGTAAAGCGTGGTGTTGGTCTGGTAAGCGTTTTCAATCGCCCATTCAATGTCCTGGGGCAATGCGAAGACCAGGTTTATGGGGCCCTCCACGATACGGGTGATTTCCTTTTTGATCGTTTCATTGTCGGGGGTCGCCGTGGCCACGGTGATCGTATCCCCCATCTGGTAAACCGGAATGGCGTAAAGCAGCCTGGCGGAACGCTCGGGGATTTTTCGCACCACATGGGGTTGGAACAGGGATTTTTCAAGGTCCACATGGGCGATGCCGATAGAGTCACACCATATCTGGCACAGCTGCCGCTTTGACCCGGCGCCGCTCTGGATCAGGGTGGCCAGAACGTCCAGGGCGTTCCCTTCGAGTTCTTCCAGGAGGTCATCAATGAAATCCTCAGGGATGATCTGTGCTTTTTTCAGGATCTGGAAAAATTTCGGGTTTTCGATTTTTGGCGCTTGCATGGTGTTTTTTTTCTTTACGCTCTATTTATCTTTCTTTTTTAAGGTTGGCAAGCATCAGATCCGTAATGATTTCCTGGGGGATATCCTTTTCCTGGCTCAAATCCTTCGGTTCTTCGTTGATATCTTGCTCGATCTCCGCGAGCATTTCAGACAGATCGTATTTTTCGGGGATGCTCATGACGTAGCCTTTTGAGCGGTTTTAATGGATGCCTTGTAGGCGCGCCAGGTGTTCTTGATGGTTGCCCTGATTTCAGGGATGGAAAGATCCTTTCGAATGAACCCGGAGGCGCCAAGCCGAATGCAGTCCTCCACCGTCTCCTTATCGACCAAGGAGGTGAGCATGATGACAAAGGCGTTGGGGATTTTTTTTCTGATCTCAGCCAGGGTCTCTTTTCCGGATTTTTTCGGCATATTGATATCCAGAAGCAGCATGTTCGGTTTGAGGGCGTGGAACTGCTTGACGGTTTCCACGCCGTCGGCCGCTTCCCCGACAATATCGCAGTTCATGGTTTTTAATACGGAGGTGATGAATTTTCGAACATGCGCCTCATCCTCGGCGACCATCACCCGGATTTTTTTTGGGCATTCATTTGCCGGCATCCTTTTAAATCAAAAAAAATTTTTGATGCTCGATAGCAAAATTATACTCCCAAGTAAAGTAAAATATCAATCATTTGTAAGACAAGGGAAGAGGAGGCGCCAGAACCCGCCTGGCGGTATTTTGACGCCGGGCGGGTCCTGTCAGGAAGGTTATTCGATGGCCTTTGCCATCAGCTCGCCCACGGTCTTGCTGAACCGGGCCGGGTTGTCGATTTTTCCGCCTTCGGCCACCACGGCAAGGTCAAAAAGAAGCTCACTGTAGTCCTTCAGTTCCTCCGCCTCGGTGTTTTCTTCAAAAATTTTTTGAATTTTTTCGATCACCGGATGGCCGGTGTTGAGTTCAAGGATCCGCTTGGTATCGGGCAGGCCCTGCCCCGAGGCCTTGAGCAGCTTTTCCATGTAGGCGCTCATGTCATAGGCGTCGCCCGACAGGCAGGCCACCGACGCCTTAAGATGGGATGAGGGCTTGACCTCCTTGACTTTGTCTTTTAGATGGGCGGTTATTTTTTCGAAAAGGGCGGAATACGCCTTTTTTTTGGCGTCATCGGGTTTCTCGAGGTCAAGCTCGCCCTTTTCCGCGCTGGTGAGTTTTTTGCCGTCGTAGGCCCCCAGGGCCTGGACCACGAATTCATCCACCGGATCGGTCAGGAGAAGCACCTCATATCCCTTGTCCCGAAGGGTTTCCAGGTGCGGGCTGTTGGCAAGGGTGGACAGCACCTCGCCGGTGATGTAATACATCTCCTTCTGGTCCGAGGCCATGTTGGCGACATATTCCTTCAGGGATACCCATTTGTCCTCCGATTTGGTGGTTTTAAACCGGCAGAGCTCGGCGAGCCTGGCCCGGTTTGCCGCGTCCGAGTGGATTCCCTCCTTTAACACCGCTCCAAATTCATTGTAGAATTTTTCATAGGTCTCGGGGTCCATGTGCTCGAGGTGATCGATGATCTTGAGAACCAGGTTTTTTCGAATGTTTCGCACCAGGGCGTCCTGTTGCAGGATTTCACGGCTGATGTTGAGGTTGAGGTCCGGGGCGTCCACCACCCCCTTGATGAATCGAAAATACTCCGGGATCAGTTCTCGGCAGTCATCCATGATGAAGATGCGCCGGCAGTAAAGCGAGACGCCGTGTTTCCGTTCCGGGAAGAACAGGTCAAACGGGGCCCGGGAAGGGATATAGAGCAGGGCGCTGTATTCCGTGATCCCTTCCATTTTGAAGTGAAGGTGGGTCAGGGGCGGGTTCCAGTCATGGCTGATGTGGGTGTAAAAATCCTTGTAATCCTCCGCGCTGACCTCTTTTTTATCCCTGGCCCATATGGCCTTCATGGAGTTTAGGGTTTCTTCCCGGACCACCTTTTTTTTGGGGCCCTTCACCGGCTTGCCGTCCTTGTCGAGGATTTCCGTTTCCTTGTCCGCCGTCTCCGTCTCCTCCCGTTCGACATCCATCACGATCGGGTAGCCGACAAAATCCGAATGTTTTTTGACGATATGCCGAATCGTCCATTCCTCCGTGAAATCCTGTTCCTCGGCCTGGACCGGTTTTAGGGTCAAGATCACATCCGTACCGCGGGACGGTTTTTCCACCGGCTCAATGGTGTAGGACCCGTCTCCCGTGGATTCCCATTTGAATGCGGTCTCTTCACCGGCGGCCCGGGTGACGAGGGTGACCTTTTCCGCCACGATGAAGGCGCTGTAAAACCCGACTCCGAACTGACCGATGAGTTCGGGCACCAGCGCATCCTGGGTTTTTGCTTTTGCAATCGCCTCGAGAAAGGCCGAGGTGCCGCTTCGGGCGATGGTGCCGATATTCTCTACAATCTCATCATAGGTTATGCCGATGCCGTTGTCGGACACCGTAAGGGTTCGGTTTTTTTTATCGGGGGTCAGCTTGATTTTGAATTGCGCGTCCTCGCCGAGGACTTCCGGATCGGTCTGGGCCTTGAATTTTAAACGGTCAATGGCATCCGAAGCGTTGGATATCAGTTCCCTTAAAAAGATTTCCCGGTTGGAATAAAGCGAATTGATAATCAGGTTCATAAACTGTTTGACTTCGGTTTTGAATTGAAACTTTTTTTTCTTTTTTTCCATTTGCACGCTCCCAATGGTAATGTTCGCCTGGTGAACCGCTTGCCACAACGACAGGGGGGACTTTTATTTATTTTTGTCATATAATGGGTGTGATTTTTGATTTGTCAAGCCCGGCGGCCTATTTTGCCGGCGGCCGTTTTTTTAATTTTTTTGAAATGATCAGGTTTTTTCTGATAAGAAAGGGCAGGGTGCCCCGCACAAATTTTTATGAATCGAACATCAGTGAACAAAGTGAATGCTGCTTCTTTTTGAAAACCTGACCAAAGATCAGGCCGACATCTGCGCCCTGGTCCTTTCCGCATCCGGCATCCCTTATCGGATCAGAAAGGACCGAAGGGGATGGGGGGTCTGGGTGGCGGATGCCTTCTATAAGCGGGCGATTGGCGTCATGCAGGACTATTTTGCGGAGAACCGTGTGACCGAACCGGTTCCTGAAGGCCCGGCAAGGGTCACGCCAACGATCATCGTCTCAGGGCTTGCCGTGGCGCTGGTTTTACTTTTGTTTCATGGGGTGATAGGCAGGACCGGTAATGTCGATGAGATCGTTGACCGGTTCGGAGCATCGGCCTTTAAAATCACAACGGGCGAGGTCCATCGCGCCGCGACCTCCCTGATGCTGCACGCGGATTCCGTTCATCTGGCGGGGAACATGGCCGGCATCGTCCTTTTCGGCATTGCGGTCTGCGCAGTGACCGGCGGCGGGCTGGGTTGGCTCATGATCCTGATGAGCGGGGTTTTCGGCAACCTGGTCAATGCGTTTATGCATGAATCCGGGCATATTTCCATCGGGGCGTCGACCGCGGTTTTCGGCGCTATCGGTATCCTGTCCGGTTACCAGTTCATGAAGAGACGGCAGACGGCGAGGAACCGCTTTCTGGCATGGCTGCCGCTGGCATGCGGACTGGCCCTTCTGGGGCTTTTGGGATCCGAAGGAATCCGCACGGATATCGGAGCTCACCTGTTCGGTTTTTTCGCCGGTATCGGGATGGGGCTGGTTTACGCACGGCTGGTCCGGTTCCCCCCCGGCGGGTCTTATCAGCTCCTGTACGCCGCTGTCGCGCTGCTCCTTATCGCG
>CAZFWD010000118.1:0-7325 GCA_964522535.1 uncultured Desulfonema sp. | reverse complement strand
ATTTATATATAAAATCAATAAATTAAAAATTATAAATTTTTGGCATGGATTTTGTACTCCATTAATCGAATGGGTTCACAAAATGGGTTCACAAAATTTTTCAATACAAAAAAAAATAAGTTCAAATAGCGAGCCCTGAAAAATTTAACGAAACGGAGGCAAACCATGCAAATCAAAGAAATTATAATTAAAGACCATGAAGAAATTATCGCTGAACTCAAGGAGGTCCTGGCTCAGATGAGTGAGAGCGAGTGGTACGCGCGGTGGGACGAATTTTTGCCCTTTTGGTAGGCTGTATCGGCAATCATTTTTTACCGGAGGAGTAATGTAGACTCGAGCGTGCACTGCTCTATATGCTGGGTTTTGCTAATTTCTCCCAGCTAAACAACCACGGGAGCAATACAGACCAAGTATGTATTTGCTCCCGTGGTTTATTTATAACTGCTCGATTCGATGGTTTTGATGAGCGTTTTTTTCAAGCGTTAGGGCATTAGCCCTTGTGCACCCGGTAAAAAAACCGCTCAGGCCTGGATGGGCAGCAGCATCCTCATGAACAATGGCTGCGTCGGCCAGATACCCGAAATCACGGACCGAAATCACGGACGGCGATTATCCGCATGCCCAGAGGGGATGCGACGCCCAGGCATAGGGAGTCAGTGAATGGATTCGGGTATGGCGGCCTTTAACAGAATAATGGTTCGGCAGGGTTAAATCATTTTTTCATTCATAAAAGGAGTACGTATGAGTATTCAAAAAAAGTATCTTAAAAACAAACCGATTTGCAGGGTGACCTTTAAACTGTCCAAAAAAGAGGCCCAGGATGCACAAACCGTTCATATCGTGGGAGGGTTCAACAACTGGCATAAAAAACAGGCCCCCATGAAAAAACAAAAAAACGGATCGTTTGCCTTAACCCTGGACTTTGCCATCGACCATGCATATCCGTTTCGTTATCTAATTGATGAACAACTCTGGATCAATGATCCCATGGCGGATAAATATGTACACAGCGGATTTCCCGGTACGGACAATTCGGTTATTATCATATAATGATCTCGTAAAACGTATTTTTAAATAACATATTGAATTAATTTAAAAAATATTTATTTTTTGTTTGGCTTTCTTCTTTTCGATTGGTATTAATATCAGCGCCAGACAGAGATTTGCCGGGATTTATGATACTGCGGGTATAGCCTGCTTTTTGGGGGGGGATGCCACCCAAAGCTAAGCGGTGGAGATTCACTCCCTGCCATTTTGAATGCTTAACGGAATTAACGGGCAAAAAAGCATTAATGTCATTTCGGTTTTTATAGCCTGATGCATCACGAGCAAACAAATAAACCGTTTTTCAATACAAAGCATGTTATTTCCTGTAAAAATTCCGTGCAGCGGAATACGGCAGCTTTTTACGAAGCTACCAGATTGAATCTGGGAGTTTATGATTGACAAGCCCGATGCGGATGACTATTTTCCTCAAACTTCGACATAAACGGCATTGACACGATTTTTAATTTTTTGGCGTGAGGAGGTTCTATATGTTTGAGGTGACTGAAGCGGCCCGGAAACAGGTCCAGGCGTTTTTCAAGGATAAGGAAAAAAAGCCGATTCGGCTTTTTTTAAACCAGGTCGGCTGAGGCGGCCCATCCCTTGCACTGGTTCTGGATGAACCAAAGGATACGGACGCGGTTTTTGAGGTCGATGGGTTTCAATACCTCTGCGACCGGGATCTGCTGAAACAGGCCCAGCCGGTCCGCGTGGATTTTAATGGGTTCGGGTTCCAGATTGATTCCAGCCTGATTCTGGGAAAGGCCTGCGCGGCATGTTCAGGCTGCGGTTAATGGCGATGGATTATCCGATCGCATAAACCAGGATCATATAATACAGAACGCTGATGAGCGCCATGCCACCGCACGGCAGCCAGAGATGGCGGTATACTTTTCTCATTTCCGTAGCGAAGTACTGATTCGACAGGATGAAACACAGATGAAGCGGTGACAGAAGAACGCCGATAAAACCGCAGGTAAGGGCCAGCATGACGTAGGGAAGCATGAGATGCCCGTGCTGGATGGCGTGAATCAGCGGAATCAGGATCGGAAACGTCGCCCCCACAAAGGCGATCGTAATCCCCGTGATCATTCCGATCAAAAATGGCAGCAGGATGGATATCAGCACAAGCGGGATCTTTAGAACAAACAATTCATCGCTGATGACATTCACCGCGTCGCTGTCCTCGAGCACCCCTTTAAAAACCAGAATGGCAAAAATCAACAGGACCATCTGAAACAGGCGGCGGTTGAACACCTCCCGGCAAACCTGCTCAGCGGTCATGGCGTTTGCGGTCCATACCCAGCCGATGGCCAGAATGAGGGCGATGATCAATCCAAGCTCCTTTCCGATGGCAAGCCCCGGCAGCAGCCATGAAAAACCGGCCCCCATTCCCAGCCCAGGTAGGATCACCACAAGGATCGGGGTCAGGTCTTTTATGAAAGGCCCCCAGGCAGGCTTCTTCCCTGGGTGCGCCCCGGCAGAACATATCCCGGCGGTTTTTAGTTGAAAATACCCGAAACCGATGGCGGAGATCGTCAGCGGGCACATGAAGAGGATGAACACCGGAAGGTCGATGTTCGACATGAGGGTTGCCAGCAAAACCCCCGGGTATAGCGGCCACCAGTATTCCCATATGTGCCGGAACCAGTAATTGATGAAGCTGAGTCTGTCGGCGGACAGTTTCCGTGTCCCGGCCAGTTCCTTGACCATCGGCGCTGAAAAAACCGCCCCTCCGGGCATGGGCAGCAGCCCGATTAAGGCGGGAAAAACAATCAGGTTCAGGCGGGGGCTTGAAATCAGCCCTTCAAAATTTTTGAGCATCCGCTGCAGCTGTCCGCTCAGTTCCATCAGGCGGCTGAGGATGAGAATAAGGGATACAATGGCCGCAAGCGAGAGGGTTTTCGGGTAAATCATGGATGTGGCCATTGATTTTGCCGTTTCAACAGGAGAAAGCTCGAAAAGAAGGCTCAATACCAGAGCCCCTAAAAAAAAGGCGTTTTCCAGGGAAACCCGTTTTCGAATTAAAAACAGGATAACGACGAAAACAGCACCCACCCGCAGCAATGCGGGAATCTGATCGATCAGAAGCATGTGTAAGGGTATCTTTGATGATGGATGAATAACATGTCGGGCAGGCGGGTCATGCGCTAAAATCGCGGGAAGAAAGCATGGTCGTACCAGTTGATCAGGTCCGGCCCGAAAAAGACATAGGTGATCGCGCCGAGGGCAAGAAAGGGTCCGAACGGGATCGCGTATTTCAAATCTTTTTTTGAGATCAGCATCAGCGTCAGCCCGATCAGGGTGCCGGAAACCGATGCCATAAAGATGGTGAAAAAAGCCCCCTTCCAGCCTGTAAACGCGCCGATCATGGCAAGGAGCTTGATATCGCCGCCGCCCATTCCTTCCTTGCCGGTCAGCAGGTGGTAGCCCCAGGCGACCAGGAAAAGGCTGCCCCCGCCCACGAGGATTCCGGCGAACGAGGCGGCAAAACTCAGTTCGGCAAGGAAAAGCGAACAGAGCAGGCCGATCAGAATGCCGGGCAATGAGATGAAATCCGGAATAATCCGGTGATCCATGTCGATGAAGGTGGTTACGAGCAAGGCTGCGATAAAACTAAAATAGACAACCCCTTCAATGGTAATTCCGAACGCAAGAGCGGTCGCCCAGGCCGCCAGGCCGGTCAGTATTTCCACCAGCGGGTAACGGGGGGATATGGGCTTGCCGCAAAAACGGCATTTTCCCCTAAGCCATAGATAGCTCAGCACCGGAATGTTGTCATAAAACCGAATGGGAGCGTTGCAGTTGGGGCAGACGGATCCCGGTTTCAGGATCGAACGGGATTGAGGAAGGCGAAAGATGCAGACGTTAAGAAAACTTCCGATGCAGAGCCCGAACACAAATACCATGATCAAGATTGAAATGTTCGACATAGTCCGCCTTTTAAAATACACGCCCGTAATAAAATCTGCCTACCTTTACCATAGGAACCCCACGGATGAAACACCAATTTTTTAAAATTTAAATTGATCTTCCGATTTAATCGTAATAGACAGTCATCGATAAAATAAAATCGAGGGGATGGAAAGACATGGCTGAGATCGATAAGGACGATATCATAAGCCTGCTGGAAGATAACGGTCAGACGGCCGAGATTCCCGAGCAGATGCCCCTGCTGCCGGTCAGGGATGTGGTGATCTTTGCGGATATGGTGCTGCCTTTGTTTATCGGCCGGGAGAAATCGGTCCGGGCGATGGAGGAGGCGATGGGCAAAGACAGGCTTTTGTTTTTGGCCACCCAGAAGGACCCCGCCATTGAAGATCCCCGGCCGGATGATATCTACGGCATCGGCACGGTCTGCCGGATTCTGAGGATTCTGAAGCTCCCGGACGGCCATTTTAAGGCGCTTATTCAGGGTTTAAAAAAAGGGGAAATCAAGCGCTATATTCGAAAGAAAGGGATTTATAATGTTAAAATAGATATAATAGCGGATAGTTATTCAGAAAAAATTGAATTAGAACATCAGGCTTTAATGCGCAATATTCGGGAAAACTGTGAAAAAATTTTAATCATGCGTGAGGAGTTCTCAACGGAAATCGGCACCCTGCTGGATGAGATCGAGGACCCGGGAAAGCTGGCGGACCTGGTTTCCTCAAACCTGAAGCTCAAGATCGACGAGGCCCAGGGACTGCTTGAGCTCATGGACCCGATTGAGCGGCTGAAACGGGTGAACGATTACCTGACCCGGGAGGTGGACCTGTCCATGGTGCAGGCCAGAATACGGTCGAACGTCAGGGATGAGATCTCCAAGAGCCAACGGGATTATTTTTTGCGGGAACAGATGCGGGCCATCCACAAGGAACTGGGGGAGTATGACGAAAGAACCGAAGAGATCGACGATTACAAAAGACTCCTGAAGCGCGCAAGGCTCCCCAGGGATTCCCAGCGCGAGGCGGAAAAACAGATCAGACGCCTGGAGCAGATGCACCCGGACTCCTCCGAGGCCACGGTGATCCGCACCTACCTGGACTGGATGGTGGAACTCCCCTGGAACCGATCGACCCGGGACCTGTTGGATATTCCAAAAGCCAAAGCGGTGCTGGATAAAAACCATTACGGGTTGGAAAAGGTAAAGGATCGCATCCTGGAATACCTGAGTGTCAGGAGCTTAAACCCCAAGAAGAAGGGACAGATCCTTTGTTTTGTCGGCCCGCCGGGTGTCGGAAAGACCTCCCTGGGCCAGGCCATCGCCCGGGCCATGGGACGCAAGTTTTTTCGCGTGTCCCTGGGCGGAATCCGCGATGAAGCCGAGATTCGCGGACACCGTCGAACCTACATCGGGGCCATGCCCGGCCGCATTCTTCAGGGTTTGAAGCAGTGCGGCAGCAACAACCCGGTTTTTATGATGGATGAAATCGATAAGATCGGCGCCGATTTTCGCGGCGATCCCTCCTCCGCCCTTTTAGAGGCGCTGGATCCCGAGCAGAACACCAGCTTTTCCGATCATTACCTGAACCTGACCTTTGATCTGTCAAAGGTGCTGTTCATCCTCACCGCGAACCTGACCGACACCATCCCTTCGGCGCTTTTGGACCGAATGGAGGTGATTGCTCTTCCCGGCTACACCAATCAGGAGAAGCTCGGGATTGCAAAAAAACATCTTCTGCCGCGCCAGATTTCAGACAACGGGTTGAGCCGGAAAAAAATATCCTTCAGCAGCGGGGCGCTGCAGCAGATCATTGAGGATTATACCTCCGAAGCCGGCTTGAGAAACCTTGAACGGGAGCTGGGCGCCATCTGCCGAAAGGTCGCCCGGTGTATCGCCGAAGGGGAAAAGGGGCCGTTTCGTATTTCAAAAAACAAGCTTTCAAAATATTTGGGGCCGCCGCGGTATTTCCCTGAGATGGATCAGGAGGAGAGCCAGGTGGGGCTCGCCACCGGGCTTGCCTGGACCCAGGCCGGGGGTGAGGTGCTCTATGTCGAGGCCTCTTTGTTTGAAGGCAAGGGGGAGCTGATCATCACCGGGCAGCTGGGCGAAGTCATGCAGGAATCGGCGCGCGCCGCGGTCAGCTATGCGCGTTCCCATTCCCGGGCGATGGGGTTGAAGAAAAGTTACTTTGAGCGCCTGGATATTCATATCCACGTTCCGGCCGGCGCGATTCCCAAGGATGGGCCCTCCGCCGGGGTCGCCATGGCGATCGCTTTGATTTCGGCCATCACCCATACGCCGATAAACACCGAGGTCGCCATGACCGGGGAGATTACCCTTCGAGGGCGCGTTCTGCCGATCGGCGGGTTGCGTGAAAAGTCGCTTGGCGCGCTTCGCGGAGGGATCAAGACCATCGTTATTCCGCGCAAAAATGAAAAGGAACTGGCCGACGTGCCCAAGCTGGTGAGACGAAAAATCCGGTTTATTCCGGTCGACAGCATTGACGAGGTGATTGCCGTGGCCATGGGAAAAGACGCCATTCCAGCCGTTACCGGAAAAAAGAGCGCATCCGGAAATAAACATTCATCCGATACGCCATGAAAATCCTTTCCGCCGATACCGCGGCAAAAACATGCAGCGTGGCCGTGATGGCGGATGATACCCTTGTGGGGGAATTGACGGTCCATCATCAAAGCACCCACGCCCGGTTTTTGATGGCGATGGTCAATGAACTGCTTCGCATTTCCGGTTTGGCGCTCTCCGATATCGACGGGTTCGCCGTGACCACGGGCCCGGGAAGTTTTACGGGGTTGCGCATCGGGATCAGCACATTCAAAGGGTTCGCATTGGCTGCTGAGAAACCGATCGTCGGGGTTTCATCCCTTGATGCCCTTGTATACCCGTTTTTGAGCGCATCCCTGCCGATTTGCGCGATGCTGGACGCTCGAAAAGGGGAGGTATACGCGGCGCGGTATCGGTTCAGAGATACGCTGGAATGTCTGCTTATCCCGTCCGTGTTGGCTCCTGAGAAGGCGGTTGCAGGGATTTGCGAACCCTTCCTGTTCGTGGGAGAAGGCGCTGTCTTATACCGGGAGGTTATCCTGAAGGCAATCGGTCGGAATGCCGTATTTGCGCGTCCGGATCAGCACCTTATTCGGGCCGCGGCGGTGGCTGCATTGGGAATGCGGCGGTTTAA
Source organism: uncultured Desulfonema sp. (assembly GCA_964522535.1). Lineage (GTDB taxonomy): Bacteria > Desulfobacterota > Desulfobacteria > Desulfobacterales > Desulfosalsimonadaceae > DYLE01. Next base: position 156 of record CAZFWD010000118.1, on the reverse strand, counting down.
AAAAAACGATGTGGATGATGCGGCGGGTCTGGTCCCATTTTATATTCGTACATCGGACGCTGAAAGAAAATTAAGGGGCGGCCGTCCGTAAAGTAAAAAAAGGACCTGTTTTCATTGACATCCTTTTTTTTATCGTTTAAATATGTCAAATTTTGA
>CAZFWD010000117.1:0-4375 GCA_964522535.1 uncultured Desulfonema sp. | reverse complement strand
AGCACCACACCGCCCTCAGGCGCCGGGGGGGTGTTCAGTTTGGAACGGTACTGCCAGTTCACCTTCATTCGATTAAGAATCTTTGCCCAGTAGGGGATCCGGTGCATGTGCCGGGGGAAAAGCCCGATGATCGTCTTCGGAAGCTTTGATAAAATATTTTCCATTATGTTTTCAATACGCTTTTCCTCTTGCTGCCGCACCGAACCCAGCACCAGGAAGTTTTCGGCTTTCGGAAAAAAAGGCTTTAATCGGTTTTCAGCCTTTTCCGACAGGGGGCTTAGCCGGTCGAACTTGATGTTGGACATGGTCTGAACCCTTTCCCGGCCGAACAGTATTCCAAAGCGCTCCGCGTCCGCCGCGGAGATGGCAAGGATTTGATCCGGGCTTGCGGCTTTCCAGAAGGAAGCCAGCAGCCGGTAGCGCTTAAGGCTTTTTTCCGTCATCCTTCCGTTTATGATCAGAATCTTTCGGTTGTGGTTTTTCAGCGCGGCGAAAAGCCCCGGCCACAGCTCGGTTTCAAGCAGCACCATGACCTTCGGATGGATCGCCTGTACGGCTTGCTCCATGACAGCCGGCCGGTCAAAGGGAAAGAAAGAGGCCTGTGCGGTGATTTGTTGGTTTTTCGTCAAGGCTTCGTCGATTCCTTTTTGGATGATGTCAAACCCCTGCTGGGTGTTGGTGGTGATCAGGACGGATATCGGTTTCGAATGTTTCAGATGTTCCAGCAGGGAGCACGCCAAATAGGCCTCTCCGGCCGATGCGGCCTGAATCCAGAGGTCTGCCGGGGCCGGGCGCACAGCAAGGCTTTGGGCCTCAAATCCGGTTTTCAGACGGGGGTTCAACCGAAGCAGGGGCATGCACACCCGCCACGCCGCGTCGTAGAGCCGCAGAGCGGGCCGGTAATGTCTCAAATCCGCCACGGGTTTTCCGTTTGTGGGTCTGATGAAGTCAACAAGGCGTCAGGCAAGGGTGGGCCTAGGGTAAAGTCCGGCCCGTTTTACGATTTCAGGGACCCGCTCCTCCCATTCAATGGCCATGATGTGAAACCCGGAAACCCCCTTGACCTCTTTTAAACGCTGAATGGTTTCCACGCAGATGGTGATCCCCTCTTCTCCCTGCTTGTCCTTGGGGACCCCGGACATCCGTTTGACGACCTCATCGGGAACATCCATGCCGGGGACCCTGTTTTTCATGTATTTGGCCATGCCCGCGGATTTCATGGGGGTTACGCCGGCCATGATGTAGACCTTTTCGGTAAGCCCCCGGTCCCGGGCCAGTTCCACCCATTTTTCGAATTTCTCAAGGTTGTAGATGCACTGGGTCTGTATGAATTCCGCGCCGGCCTCGATTTTTTTCGCCAGCCGGGGGACCCGGATTTCAAACGGATCGGCGAACGGGTTGGCCGCGGCCCCGACAAACATTTGCGGCGGCCGCTTGATTTCGTCGCCGCCTAAAAATTTTCCCTCATCCCTCATGTACCGCACCGTGTTGATCAGCTGCATGGAATCCAGGTCATAGACATTTTGCGCCTGAGGGTTGTCTCCGAAGCTCTGGTGATCCCCGGACAGGCAGAGGATGTTATAAAGATCAAAGGAGGCGGCGCCCAGAATGTCGCTTTGAATGGCGATCCGGTTCCGGTCCCGGGTGACCATCTGCAGCACCGGTTCAAGTCCCATAAGTTTCAAATGGATGCAGCACGCCAGGCTGCTGGTGCGGACAACGGATGTCTGGTTGTCGGTGACGTTGACGGCATCCACATACCCCTTCAGCCCCTCGCCCTTTTTTTTGATCACCTCCGGATCGCTTCCCCGGGGCGGCCCGCATTCAGAGGTAACCCCGAGATGCCCTTCGGCCATTATTTTTTCGAGTTTGCTCGGCGTTTTTGGACTCATATTTGCACATCCTCCCTCTCCACTTTTCTGGGCCCGCCGGCCCGGTCCTTGGACCAGTCCTTGATGGGAAACATCTTTTCATAAAGATCCATGCGGCCGATGGCTTGCAACCGGTCGATGATCAACTGCCATGCGCAGTCCAGGTCTTTGTTGATTTCGCATTTGCCGTGGCTCGAGCCGCCGCAGGGACCGTTCATCAGACGCTTGGCGCACCGGGCCACCGGGCAGATGCCGCCGGTATAGGCCAGAATACAGTTCCCGCAGGCCTGGCAGCGTTCGGTCCAGAGACCGCGTTTTTCAGTGGCCCCCAGAAAGCAGGTGTTGACGCCGGGATAAATGGGGGTGTTGTGATACTTCTCGGCCATAAACTGAACGCCCACCCCGCATGCCAGGGAAACCACGGCGTCGCACCGATCCATCACGCTCTGAAGTTCATCGATGTATTCATGATCGCATTGGCGCTCGACCGTGGCCTCGTCGATGGTAACCTCCTGCCCCTGGTTGGCAAAATACATGCGCAGGGTCGAGGCCAGCACCCCGACCTCCTTTTTGCCGCCGGCCTCGCAGACGGTGACGCATTCATTGCAGCCGAGCACCAGGATATGCTTGTGATCCTTCACCTGTTCGATGATCTCTTCGATGGGTTTTTTTTCAGCGACAATCATCGGCGAACCTTCCTTTGGGTAACGGTTGATGTATCGCGGCCGTCTGCCCGCCTTAAACCAACGGGCGAGAGCTTTTCGCCGGGAATCAGGCCGCCTGCTTTTTTTTCAGTTTGATGGGGTTAGGCCCCAGTTTCAGAATCCGTTCATGCATCTCCTGGGCATACTGGACAAACAGCGGCGCATCGCTGGATGAGAGGTTGTACATTTGGCAGCGCTCACCGCCGACGCCGATCGCATCCAAAATTTTCTGCACCTGCTCGACCCGCTTTCTGGCCATGAAGTTTCCGGTTTTATAATGACACTCGCCTTCCATACAGCCGACCACATAGACCCCGTCCGCTCCTTTTTCAAAGGCCCGCAGCATGTGAAGAACATCCACCTTTCCCGAGCAGGGAATGCGAATGATTCGAATGCTGGCGGCGTAGTTCAGTCTCATGGAACCTGCCAGGTCCGCGGAGGCATACCCTCAGTAATCACAGCAGAAGGACAGGATGATCGGTTTGAACTCCGGGTTCATAGCACTCCTTCCAGCAAGGCGTCCACCTTGCTGATGATCTGATCGTCTTCATAATAGTTGAGCTGGATCGCTTTTGCCGGGCATTCCGCGGCACAGGACCCGCAGCCCTGGCACAGGGCGGCATCGATTTCGCTGACGCCCTCTTCATTGATGCGAGGAACACTGAAGGGGCAGGTCCTCACGCAGACCAGGCAGGCCGCGCACAGCTCCGGAATCACCTGCGCGGTCACCGCCGAAAGGGTGAGTTGCGGCTGGGACAGCAGGGTGGTGGCGCGGGAGGCGGCTGCCATGGCCTGGGCGATGGATTCGGAGATCAGCTTGGGGGAGTGGGCGGTTCCGCAGAGATAAACTCCCTCGGTGTCCATCTCCACCGGCCGAAGTTTGACATGCGCCTCGATGAAGTAGCCGTCCGAATTCCGGTTGAGCTTCATGATATTGGCCAGTTCCTCGGTGTCCGCGGCCCTCATGCCGGCGCTCAACGCCAAAAGGTCCGCGTCCACACAGAGCTTTCTGCCCAGGATCGGATCGGTGAAGGTGACGGTCAGCCGATCTTTGATGATCTCGGCCGTGGGCGGATCCTGGGGATCAAACCGGAAGAACATCACGCCCAGCCGGCGGGCTTCGGTGTAGTAGTCTTCCAGAAGACCATAGGTCCGAATATCCCGATGCAGGATATAAATCTGCGTGTCCGGATTTTCCTGCTTGATGCGAAGCGCGTTTTTGACGGCGCTCTGGCAGCAGATGCGGGAACAGTTCGGGCTTTCATTGTTTCGGGAACCGACGCACTGAATCATCACCACCTGATCAAGGTCTTTGGCCGGATTCTCCTTTTCCAGCCTTTCCGCCAGTTCTAACTGGGTGAGTACCCGCGGATCCTTGCCGTAGAGGTATTCGGTGGGCCGGTATTCGGTGGCGCCGGTGGCAATAATGACCACCCCGTGATCAATTTTTCGGCCGGCCATCCCCTCCCCCACCAGCACCTCGGTGGTGAAATTCCCCTTAAACCCGGAAAAGCCCACGATCAAAGATTGCGTGAGCACCTCGATTGCCGAATGGGCCATCACCCTCTGGGCCAGGTCCTCCACATAGGGCTTGACCGGCATGCCCTCAATGGTCCGGGTCAGCCGATTGGCCATGCCGCCTAAAACAGCTTGTTTTTCCACGAGCACCACCTCAAACCCCTGATCGGCGACGGCCAAGGCGGCATTCATCCCCGCGACACCGCCGCCAACCACCAGGGCGCGTTTGGTCACCGGGATACGGCGTTCCTTCAACGGTTTTAAGCAGACCGCTCGAGCCAC
>CAZFWD010000116.1:0-7634 GCA_964522535.1 uncultured Desulfonema sp. | reverse complement strand
GCTTTCTGGGGAAGCGGCGGTTGCCGGAACGATATAGCGGTCAATGGCGATTTTGGTCACATAGGGAACGGAGAGCTCCAGCAGGGTGATCAGAAACATCAGGAAAACAGCGAGGGAAAGCAGCCGGCGGTAGGGGTGAATAAAGGGATAGAGCTGTTTCAGCAGCCGGATATCGTGCGCCCTGCCGAGCTTTTTCTCTTCAAAGATGTTTCGGTCGTTTTTCATGCGCCTGCGCCGTCCTCACCGGCTGATGTGTTCAAATCGTTGCAGTAAAAAGGTTTTGGCGTAATACCCGCCCCGGCTTAAAAGCGCCTCGTGGGTGCCGGTGTCCACGATGCCGCCGTTTTCCATAACGAGAATCCGGTCGGCAAACCGCAGGGCGGCGAGCCGGTGGGAGGCGATGATCACGGTTTTTTTTCGGGAAAGGGTGCGGATGGTGTCGATGATGGAAGCCGCGGTCTTGGTATCCGTCTGACCGATGGGATCGTCTAGGAGCAGAATCGGCGGGTCGTAAACCAGGGCCCGGGCAAGGACGATCCGTTGCTTCTGGCCTCCGGACAGCATCACCCCCTTTTCACCCACAACGGTGTCGAACCCGTCCGGAAACGACATAACGGTTTTATACAGAGCGGCCGCTTTTGCGGCAGAGATGATTGCCGCTTCGTCCATATCCTTTTCAAGGGTGATGTTATCCCGTATGCTGCCGGAAAACAGGAAGGGCTCCTGGGGGACGAGACCGATTTTGCCTCTCAGGTCCGTGAGCGGTATTTGCCGAATGTCCGTGCCGTCGATGCGAATGCTTCCGCTGGTGACATCATAGATTCGCGGGATCAGTTCCAGCAGGGTTGTCTTGCCGCAGCCCTGGGGCCCGGCGATGCCGAGGGTCTCGCCGGGCCCCACACGAAACCGAAGACCGCTCAGGACCGGCGGGTCATCTGGATGGTGCGAAAAGTCGACATTTTCAAACAGGATCTCGCCGAAAGCGATCCTTTTTCCGCCTGGGGCAGGGGGACTGGCGATATCCGGCCGGGTTTGAAGGATGGCGTCGATCCGGTCCAGGGAGGCGGCCCCCCGCTGAACCAGGTTGGTGACCCACCCCAGGGCCATCATGGGCCAGGTCAGAAGGTTGAGGTAGCTGATGAAGGCGACCAGGTCGCCGGCGGTGATCACCGATGTGATGGTCTGCCGGCCGCCCCAAAAGAGCACGGCGGCCAGGCTGATGTTGTTGAAAAAAAGCATCATCGGAAAGAAGAGCCCCAGTATTCGAATCAGGTTCAGGTTTTTGTCGATATAGCCGCGGGAAACCGCCTCCATCCGCCGGGCCTCATGCCCTTCGCGGTTGTAGGCCTTTACGACCCGGATCCCCGCAAAGCTTTCCCTGGCCACCTCGGTCAGATCGGAAAAGGTGGACTGAACACTGCTGTACCGGCGGTGGATTTTTTTGCCGAAGCTTCGCGTGAACCATACAATCAGCGGCATGGGAATCAAGACGAACAGGGTCAGCCGAACGTTAATATAGGCCATAAAGCAGACGGCCGCGCTGCCCAGAAAAACGGCATCCGTTAAAGCGGCCAGGCCCATGCCCACCGCCATGCGGATGTTGTTGATGTCGTTTGTGGCATGGGCCATCAGGTCCCCGGTTTTCGCCCGGTCAAAGTAGGAAGCGGAAAGGGTCTGGAGATGGGAGAACAGGCTGTTGCGCAGCCCCTCTTCCACCACCCTCGAGGTGCCCAGAAGCAACCTGCGCCACACAAACCGAAGGACGGCCATCATCAGGGCGAGGCCCAGGATGGACTCGGCATAGACCCAAAGCCCGCTCGCATCGGTTTTAAACAGGGTCAGATCATCCACGGCCCGTTTGATGATCCTCGGAATGAACAGCTGAAGGGTGTCGACCCCCATCAGGCACAGAATCCCGGCCAGGATCAGGCCGCGCCGCTGATAGAAATAGGGTTTTATTAAATAAAATGAGCGCATTATCTTTCCATTTGTGGATAGACGCTTACTATGTTCGATATTTACATGTAAAACCTTTTTTACAAAACCCTTTGCCCGAAAAACAGGAAAAATTTTAGTGAATTTTTACGATTGCGTCGAACAAATCAAATTGCTATTTGAAGGGGCTTTGATATATTAGAAAAAAAAGGGGATTGAGCGGATGGCGGGCCGGATTATTTTATTGATGATTCTGATTTTGGTGTCGGGTTTTTTTACCATGGCGCGGACCGCCCTTTTTACCCTCGGCAGGAGCAAGGTGCAGCAACTGGCCACCGTCCCCGGTCGGGCCAATCAGTTGATACTCAAGATGAAACAGGAACCGCAGACCCTGCTGACCACCCTGTCGGCCGCCAACCACCTGGTCAACATCAGCGCCGCGTCCCTGGCGACGGTCATGGTCATGCAGGCTTTTCCGGAATATATGGGGTATGCGGTGGGGCTTGCCATCGGCGTCATGACCGTTCTGATTCTGGTGTTCGGCGAGATTTTTCCGAAAACCGTGGCGACCCGGCACAATGTCGGTATCGCGCGGACCGTGATCATCCCCCTTTACGGGCTGTCATGGGTTTTGTACCCGGTGGTTTGTTTTTTGAAACTGATTCATCGGCTGATGCGAACCGAGGAGGGTTCATCCGCGGTCAGCGAGGCCGATCTGATTACATTTGCCGATGTCGTCCAGGAGGAGGGCGAGATCAAACCGGATGAACGGGAGCTGATTTACAATGTCATTAAACTGGATGATGTCAATGTCTCCGAGATCATGACCCCGAGCGCGGATATTTTCGCCATTGATCGTTCCAAGTCGTTGGACATCAAAGCGGTTATTGATTCGGGCTATTCCCGGATTCCGGTGATTGACGGGAATATCGATCATGTGGTGGGCATCGTCAACATCAAGGACCTGTGCCGTCAGAAGGTCACCCCGGGGCAGGGGATTGACATTGAGAAGATCATGCGGGAGCCGTATTTTGTTCCGGAGTATAAGAAGCTGGATCAGCTTTTAAACCGGTTTAAGGAAAAAAAGGACCACGCCGCCATCGTGGTCAATGAGTACGGGGAGGTTTCGGGCATCGTCACCCTGGAGGACGTGCTTGAAGCCATTGTCGGGGACATTCTCGATGAGACCGATATCGTCAATCCGCCGGTGGTGAAGATCCGTGACCGGGAATGGCTGGTGCTGGGCTCCGCGGATATCGAGGCCGTCAATGAGCGGCTGGACATGGCGATCCCCGCGTCCAGTGAATATGAAACCTTCAGCGGGTATATCCTGGAAAGGATCGGCCGAATCCCCAAACCGCTGGAGCAGATCGTCATCGACAACTATGATATAACGGTCAAGGAGATGGAAGGCAACCGGATCAAGTCTTTTATCATCAGGCGAAACTGACTGCCGCCGCGCTTATGTTTGAATCAGGAACCCTCGTTGAATACATCGATGAGCAGAGAATCCGCTGCGCCGTCATCCTTGAGCAGGATGACCAGCGGGTCCGGCTGCTCAGTGAAAACAACCGGGAACTGACCCAGAAGGTCAGCCGGCTGTCCCATACCTCGAACATGCGCCTGCGGATCGGGAACGGCCGGGACAGGCTTCTCGAATCCCTCAAGCAGGCCGCCGTGCGCCGCAAAGAGCTGAGCGCGCACATCGATATTCGGGAGCTGTGGGAGGTGCTCAGTCCCATGGGGGAATGGGTGGACCTGCCCACCATGACCGGGCTCTGCTTTCCGGAAAACCCCACCGGGGATCATGAAGCCGCGGTCGTCCGCGCCTGCTTTGCCAACCGGATCTATTTTAAGTTCAACAAAGACGCGTTTTTTCCCTATACCGAGGCGGAGGTGGAGAAAAATATCGCCCGGGAAAAGGAAAAAGAGCGGCGCGATGCGCTGATCGCCGCGGGCGCGGAGTGGCTGAAAAACGTTCTGGCGGGGATTTCTGGACCCGTTACCGAAGCGGCCGGCCGGTTCATTGAGATCATTAAGTCCTACTACCTTTTCGGCAGGGAGAGCGCGCATCACCTGACGGCCCGCGCCATACTTGAAGCCGCGGGGATGGACGGTGTTGAAAAAATATTTGATGCGATGGTGACCCTGGGGGTATGGGGTCCGGATCAAAACCTTGACCTGGAGCGTGCAGGGATTCCGCTTCTGTTTTCTGAAACCACCCTGAAAAAGGCGGAAGCCCTTGAACGGACGGTCGATTTCAGGGCCTGGGCGTCCGGCCGGAAAGACCTTACGGACCTGCCCCTGATGACCATTGACGGCCAGGGGACGCTTGATTTTGACGATGCGATCAGCCTGGAGGAGGAAGGCGGCTGTTACCGGGTGGGGGTGCATATCGCGGATGTCGGGGCCTGCATTCAAAAGACGGATGACAAGGATTTTGGGATTGTCGAGCGCGGGACCTCCATTTATATGCCGGACATGAAGATCCCCATGCTGCCTGCCAATATTTCCGAAGGCCTCTGCAGCCTCAGGGCCGGGGAGGTGAGGCCCGCCATCAGTGTATTTTTCAGGGTCAGCCGAAATGCAGAGGTTTTTGAATACCAGGTGGTCCCCTCGATGATCCGTGTGGCGCAGCAGTTGACCTACAATCAGGTGGACGCCATCGCGGATGCGGATGAAACCATCAAAATCTTGTGCGAAATCGCAGCCAATTTCAGAGAAAGGCGGCTTGCCGCCGGGGGGATCCTCATCTCCCTTCCGGATATCAATGTCCGGGTGTTTGAGACAGGCGAGATCAGCTTAAAAAGGTTTGACAGGGAAAGTCCCAGCCGCCTGCTGGTCTCCGAGATGATGATCATGGCCAACTGGCTGATGGCCCGGTTTTTGTCCGACCATGGCATGCCGGCGGTCTACCGTGCGCAGCCCGAGCCCAAAGCCCGACTTTACAGCCAGAAGGCGGAGGGGAACCTGTTTCAGAACTGGATGCAGCGGCGTCAGCTGAGCCGGGTGATCCTGGATGCCCTGCCGGACCATCACTCGGGTTTGGGGCTGGATGCTTATATCACCGCGACTTCCCCGATCCGCAAGTATTTTGACCTGGTGACGCAGCGCCAGATCCGGGGCTGCCTCGGACTCGAATCCCCTTATACCCGGGCGGAGATCGAGCACGTGATTCAGGTCATGGAAGAGCCCCTGTCCCGCGCCATGACGGTCCAGTACCGGCGTCACCGGTACTGGCTGCTCAAATACCTGGAGGCCGGTATCGGGAGCAAGACCGAGGCGCTGGTCCTGGAGCAGCGCCGGGACAGGCATGTGATCCTTTTAACCGCCTACCTGATCGAATGCCGGCTGCCGGTATCCGGCAACTGGAACCTGCAGCCCGGGGATCTGCTGCGGGTGACCCTTCAGCATGTCGATGCCAGGCGGGATCTGCTGTCGGTCGCGCTGGGGTAGGGGCGGTTTTTTTGAGCGCCATCAAGGCGAGGGGAAAACCATGGCAAGGACAAAGATCGTATGCACCGTCGGTCCGGCAAGTGATTCCCCGGCCGCCATCGAGGCCATGATCGCGGCGGGAATGAGCGTGACCCGGCTGAATTTTTCCCACGGCACACAGGCGGACCATGCCCGGCGGATCGGAATGATCCGGGAGGTTTCGGAAAAGGTGTGCCTGCCGGTGGCGATCCTTCAGGACCTGTGCGGGCCGAAGATCCGCGTGGGGACTATCGATCCGCCGGGCATTCGGTTGACGCCGGGGGAGACCCTGATTTTAACCGCCGGCGAAACCGACCTTTCCACCAACCAAGTATCGGTTTCCTATTCGGGGCTGCCTGCCGAGGTATCCCTGGGGGATGTGATTCTTCTGGCCGACGGGATGATGGAGCTGATGGTGAAGCATAAAACCATCAGCAACATCTACTGCGATGTGGTCACCGGCGGCACCCTGACCTCCCATAAGGGAATCAACCTTCCTTCGGGAACGGTCAAGGCGCCTTCCCTGACGGAAAAAGATCGGGCCGACCTCGCCTTCGGGCTTGAACACGGGGTGGATTATGTGGCGCTTTCTTTTGTCAGAAGGGCGGTGGATGTCATGGCCGCCAGGGAGATTATTCGCAAGGCCGGAAAGCACACCCCGGTCATCGCCAAGATCGAAAAACACGAGGCCTTGGATAACATCGACGAGATCATTGCCCTGTCGGACGGGATCATGGTCGCCAGGGGGGATTTGGGGGTGGAGATTCCTTTAGAAAACGTCCCGATCATTCAGAAGATGCTGGTAAAGAAGGCCAATCAGGCGGGGAAACCGGTGATCATCGCCACCCAGATGCTGCGTTCCATGGTGGATTCCCCCAGGCCCACCCGGGCCGAGGCCAACGATGTCGCCAATGCCGTGCTGGACGGAGCGGACGCCCTGATGCTTTCCGAGGAAACCGCCATCGGATCATATCCGGAAAAGGCGGTCAGCTACATGGCGCGGATTGCCGAAAAAACGGAGCAGAGTTATCCGTACGCACTCTATGATTTGGCGACAGAGACCCGGGTTTCCGAGTCCGTGGCGTATGCCGCCTGCGTTCTGGCGGATCATCTGAACGCGGCCGCGGTCATCGCCACCACCCAATCGGGGTTTACGGCCATGCAGGTCTCCCGGTGCCGGCCCAAAACAAAAATCATCGCGCTTTCCCCGGATGCCGGCGCGGTGCGGTGCATGGCGCTTTACTGGGGCTGCCTGCCGAGTTTTGTGCACCGTACCGATGTCATCGATGCGATGTTTGATGAAGCCGTGGATGCGGCGCTTGCCACAGGGCATGTCAAGAAGGACGATCTGGTGGTCATCACCTCCGGACATCCCCTTTGGGAGTCCGGAACCACCAACATGATTAAGGTGCGCCGGCTTTAACAAGCTTGTTAATGTTTAAAACTCCGCTGCCCGGTGAAGACCATCGTGGCCCCGGCCTCGTTGCAAGCCTCGATGGGTTGGTGGTCGTTAAGCGACCTTTCGGGCTGTATCACCGCGGTGATCCCTTCCCGAAGCCCCATGTCAACCTAACCCACCGACATCAAGCGAAATTTTTTTGAGGACCATGAAGTTGGGTTAGGGCGTCTTTTTTTTAAATTTTTATTGAGTGGCCGACGGTTTTTCAGCGTCCTTTCATAACAATCAAAAAATCTTGTTTTTCAAATCTTGAAAGGCCTTTACAATATCCAGGATCGCCTCGTGCATGCCCTCGGCGCCGGAGCTCATTTCCGTTGCGCCTTTTTTCTCAATCTCTTCCTGAACTATGGGTCTGATCTTGTGAAAGTGATGAGCATGTTTTTCAAATTCCAAGCGATACGATTCTTCCATGTCTTTGATGGCATCGGTATTTATCTGCCGGATCAGCTCATCCGCTTCCGCCATCAATTGTTCGATACTTTTGGATTCCGGATTATTTGACATCATGTTTCCTTCAAGTTTGCCTTAATATATACATAGCGTTCACAGATTTTTCGGTAATGATAGCCGTAAATCGACAGCGTTATCGCCACGGGCATCAACCGGGGTTTGCAGGTCAGGGTCCAGATCATCAGGCGCCAGTACTGAAACCGCTCTTTGCCCAAAACCCCGAGCCGGAAAGCGGATCGGAAAAGTGAAAGGAAGCGCTGAAGGTTTACCGGCTGTTTGATTTCAGGGGCCTTCAGCTCCATAAGCAGCGTTTTGA
>CAZFWD010000115.1:0-5669 GCA_964522535.1 uncultured Desulfonema sp. | reverse complement strand
CTTCTGGAAACCCGCAGAAAGGGGGTAATGATAGGCCTTCAGTTTACAAACCCCAGCATCGGGCCGCGAATGACCTATCAACTGGCTCAAAACGGGGTCTTTGCCTTATATACGGGAAACGACCCGACGGTGATGCGGCTCATGCCTCCTCTGGTCATAAAACCCGAAGAGGTGGATCGGGTGCTGGAGGCGCTGAATAATTCCATGGCCGCTGTTATGGCCCAGGGCGGCGTTGAAAAATATTAAGGAGGAAAAAATGGCTGATTCCGAAGAGATCATGGAAGCGCTTCTCGATTTTCAAAACCAGTGTAATGAGAACAAGCGGTTGAGAAGGATGCAGCGGGACTGGACCAAGCTGCTGCACTACCTTGCCACGGACACCGGAGATGTGTTCACCATGCGCGTGGTCAACGGCGAAACCACCGAGGTCAAAACAGGAAAGGAAGGGACCCCGGATGTGATCGTGGAAACCGACAGCGAGACCATGTGCGACATGTTCTGGGGGGACATCAATCCGACCCAGAAGTACCTGAAGGGGGAGATTAAGGTCAAGGCCTCCCAGGAGGATGTCATGCGGATCGACGCCATCACCGCGGTCATCTGGCCGGAGGTATAGCATGTCCATCATTGACCTGATTTTTCAGGAAACCGATCCTGATAAAATCCGTCAGGAGGCCGAGGCAAACTACAAAGAATACGTAAACCCTTTCGCCTTGAGAATGCTCAAAAACGCCAGCCTGGATATCATTGAGGATAAAAGGGAGGGGGCTTCGGTTTGGGACATTTCCGGGGAAAAATATATCGACTGTGTGACCGGCGCCGGCATATTCAATGTGGGCCGCCGCAACCCGGAGGTTGTGGAGGTCCTGAAAAAGGCCCTGGACAAATATGACATGGGAAGCTGGATCAGCCTGTTTCGGGAGAGGGGCCTGCTGGCCAAAAAACTGGCCCAGATTACGCCGGGCGATTTGAAGTTCTCCCTGTTTTGCTGCGGCGGCGGAGAAGCAATCGAGGTAGCGATCAAGCTGGCGAGGGCCCATACCGACCGGACGGAAATCCTGTGCATGGAAAACGGGTATCACGGCGTAACCGGTTTTGCCCTGCCGGCGACAGGCCGGGATGTTTATAAAAAGCCCTTTTTGCCGTTGGTCCCCGGATACCGGCACATCCCTTTCAACACCCTGCAAGCCGTAGAAGCCGCCGTCAATGAAAATACCGCTGCGATTTTGCTGGAGCCGATCCAGGGGGAAGGCGGGATCATTCCGGCGGATGATGATTACCTGCGGGGGCTTCGGCGGTTATGCGATGAAAAAAATATCCTGCTTATTTTTGACGAGGTTCAGACCGGTTTCGGCCGCACCGGAAAAATGTTCGCCGCGGAGCACAGCGGCGTAGCTCCGGATATCATGGTTCTGGCCAAATCCCTGTCCGGTGGGCTTTATCCGCTTTCCTGCGCGGTGTTTACGGAGGAAATCAGCGATTTTCTCATGGCCCATCCGTTTATTATCATCAATTCCTTCGGCGGGACCTCCCTCGCCTGCCTGGTCGCATTGGCAGCCATTGAGTTTATTGAAAAAAACAACCTGCCCCAAAACGCGGCGGAAAGAGGCGCTCAGTTTAAAACCGGCCTGAAGGCGCTTCAACAAAACTACCCTGAATTGATCATCGACATTCGCGGCAAGGGACTGATGCTGGGGGTTGAGTTTCCGGAAGAAAGCATCGGCCCGCGCATGGCCTATCAGCTTAAAAAAAACGGAGTGATTTCCATATACACCTTCAATAATCCGCGCATCATTCGAATTATGCCGAGTCTCGTGATCAGCAAGGAAGAGGTTCAAACGGTCCTTGAAGCGTTTGATCAATCCCTTGACGAAATCAGAAACCAGGAAGCGCGGTTTAAGAAATAAAAAAAGATAAAAGGATTGTTATGACCCAGCTGAAAAGAGCGGTGGGACTTCGGACCGTGGTATCCACGGGCGCAGGCATGGCCCTGGCAACGGTTTGCTATATCGCCCTGGTTGAAGTCGCAAGCTATCTCACGGGCAATTCCGCCTGGATCGCCATCCTCACCTCCGGGGTGATGGCGGTTCTGGCCGGGTCCTGCTTTGCCGAGTTAAACGGAATGTATCCCACCGCGGCCGGTATCAAGCTCTATATCGAAAAGGCCTTTAACGAGAGGCTCGCCATCATCATCGCCGGGGTGTATGTGCTGGGGCAGTTGTCCATTGTCGGCGCGGAGATCTATGTCCTGTCCCAGGGGATCGCCCAGGGATTCACCGCTGTTTCTCCGCTGATCTGGGCCGGAGGCTTTATGGCGGTGCTGCTTTACTTAAACTACCGGGGCATCCAGATCGCCGGCCTTGCCCAGGACATCATTGCCTATTTTATGTTCGCCTCGCTGATTCTCATCTCTATCTACGGGTTCGCCGTCAAGGATTTTCAAATCCCCGGGCTGTTTGCCGTCGGAAGCATGGATGGGTTTATTCAGGCCGTGGCCATCGGTATCACCAGCTTCATCGCCTTTGAATGGGTGATCACCATCTCCGAGGAGGTGACGGATGTCAAAATGGTGCCCAGGGGCATGATGATTTCTTTGGGGGTTCTGGCGATCGTCTATAGCCTGTTTACCGTGGCCATGACCAGCATTATCGATGAAAAAACCCTGGCCTGGGTGCTCACGCCCGATGGCCTGCCCATTCCCCATATCCTCTATGGAAAAACGCTTCTGGGAAGCTTCGGGGTCTATTTCATGATCCTGATGGCGGTCCTCGCGTCACTGACCTCCATGAACGCCGGGATCATGACCGCCTCCCGGTTTTTGTACGCCATGGCCAGAGACTGGTCGCTTCCCAGGTTCTTATCCAGGCTTCACCCGGTGCACGCAACCCCCTGGGCCGCCATGCTGACGGTGGCCGCCTATTCCCTGCTGATGGTCGCCTACGGGTTTCTCACCCATTATGTCCTGAGCATGCTTTTTATTATCGCGGCCGCCGAGTGCATCATCTATGTGGCCATGGCCCTCTGCGTGATACGGCTTCGCATTTTAGAGCCCCAAACCCCGAGAGGATTTAAAATAAAGGGCGGTTACACCGTGCCGATTCTTGTGATCCTGATCTACGGGATCGTAGCCGGTGCGGTTCTTTTCGGCCCGGTGAAGCCGGAGGATGTGACGGAGCAACGGATCGCGCTCGGCTATATTCTGGCGCTGTTTTTCCTCACCACGGCCTATGCCTACCTGGTCTGGCCCCGCATGCGCAAAAAATATCAAAAAATCGCACAAGAAAGAAAACCAAGGCGCCGGAGAAAAACTTGAAAGCGGTCATGACCATGCGTCCATACGGAAACCTGATCCTGACGCTCTGTATGCTTGCCGGCTGTTTTCCGCATCCCAAGGCAAAGACGATGTATATAAAAGAACTCGCCGCCTCATTTCCCGAAGGGAGCATCATCTCTTCGGCCGGCCGATCCCCGGTATCCTTTGAAGAAATGATGGCCGACCTTACCACGGTCCGGATCATCTACCTGGGAGAGGCACACACCAGCGCGGCCCACCATGGAATGCAGCTTGAAATTTTAACACGGCTTCATCAGGAAAACCCGAACATTCTCGTGGGCATGGAGATGTTTGACCGGACCTACCAGCCGGTTCTGGATCAATGGTCGGCAGGCGAACTCGACCGGCAAAGCTTTATCGAAAAGTTGCACTGGTATGCCAACTGGCGGTTTGATTTTGATCTCTATGCGCCGATCCTCGACTATATTCGACAGCACCATGTTCCGATTGTGGGGCTCAATATCCCGGGGCATGTTTCTTCCCGCATCGCCGTAGGCGGACTGGCCAGCCTGCCGGAAGCCGACAAAAAATACCTTCCCGAAACCATCGATACATCCAATGCGGCGCACCGCGCCTATGTGGAAAAAATCTTTCACCATCACCAGATCAGGGGGTATGATAAGTTCGATTATTTTTACATGGCCCAGTGCGTCTGGGAGGAGGCTATGGCTGAAACGGTCGCCGACCGTATCGGGGATAAAACCATGCTGGTGCTGGCCGGAACCGGGCATATCATCAACCGGTTTGGAATTCCGGACCGGGCCTATGACCGGACCGGGCTTTCCTTTCGAACCGTTCTGCCCGTTGCGGCCGGCGGTCAAATCGAACTGAAGGCCGCAGACTATATCTGGATCAGCCCGGCGGCTGAGCCCGTGTCGCATGGACATAAAAATGCTGCAAAAAAGGATTAACAAATGCGGATGTATGGAAAAGGGCTGAAGGTTATCTGGGAATTATTCGGATTGAGCAGGCATTTTGTGTTCTTTGTGTTTGTGATCCTGTTTTTCATGCTCCATTCTCTGTTTACCGTCACCACCCTTTTTCTCGATCATCTTCTTTTTCCGAAATTCCGCAAAGTCAAAATCAAACAGCCGGTGTTTATCATCGGGCATCCCCGAAGCGGCACCACATTTATTCATCAACTGTTTACCCAGACAGGGGATATGGCCGCCTTTACCACCTGGCAGCTTCTTTTTCCGGCGATCACCGCCCGAATACTCATCAAGCCCATCGTCCGGCTTCTGACACGGAAAAACCCGGTCGTTTTCATCCCTGAGGAGGCCGGCCACCAAATCGCCCTGGACACCGTGGAAGAGGATGAAATGCTGTTTCTGCATACCCATGACACCCAGTTTGTGATCGTCGGAACCCCGCTGGGGTTTGTGGAAAAGGATTACTGGGAGCTTCGGTTCCATGACCTTCAACCGAGAAAAAAAAGGATCCAATCCGCGCTTTTTTTAAAATCCATGTTTAAACGGCATATCTATTACACCGGCAAAACCCAGATCTTTGCCCAGACCCATTTTTCCACCCACCGGCTCAAGACGATTATGGAGGTCTTTCCGGATGCAAGGTTGATCTACATGCACCGCATGCCCGAACACACCCTTCCCTCGTATATGTCATTAAATTACCATATCATCGACATCCTGTGGGGAATGCACCGGTTTTCCGAAAAGCAGAAAAACACCTTTTACAGGCGCCGGTACGAGGCCAGCCTGGAACTCTACCGATATTTCTACGACCTGTGGCACAACAATGAAATCGACAAAAACAAGGTGCTGATCGTGGATTACCAGAAGCTGCGCCATGAGCTGATGCCCATGTTTGAACGGATTGTTGAGTTCACGGGCATTACGCCGAGCGAAGAACTGCGAAACGCCGTGGCGCGCCAGGCCAAAAAGCAGGCGTCGTATCAGCGGAAACACGCGGTCATGACCCTTGAGGAGTTCGGCATCGACAAAGCCCAGGTAAGAAAAGACTTTGCGTTTCTTTATACGGATGATCCCTTCGGACAAAACATCAACTGATACATCCCGCCTTTTAATTTTCTTTCCGTTATTGCCGCCAGATTTTTTTCTAAAAAGCTTTTGATCCTGCTTTGCGGTATTTTTGCAGTAAGGGACTTCGTTGGCCGGTGATGTATTCAGGTTAAGGTTTTATGGGCCTGCAACCATCCATCCGCTCGCTCCATGCGCGTGTTGCCGGCGGGGGCCGTTGACAACGCGATCGGCCAGCATGTCAAACAGGTTATTATTGGTGCGCAAGCGCGACAGTAAATGAAACCGCGTGCCCAGTTTTTGGCGCAGGGGGTGATAAAGGGAATTATTGCCGA
>CAZFWD010000114.1:0-17041 GCA_964522535.1 uncultured Desulfonema sp. | reverse complement strand
CAGCATGCAGGCCCCCACCGGGGAGATCTACTGGGCGAAAAATAAGGATCTGGAGATCGATCGCATGGCCCTGCTCACCGGCTCCAGCTCCATCTATATGAGCCTTAAATGCGCCATAGGGGTGGCAAAAATTCTGAAAAAGGAGAAACCCCGATGGGAAACCGCCCTGCTTATGCTGGGACGGGCGATCCGGAACGGCTATCGCCTGTTTAACATCGCCAAGTCCAGGTATTCCATGGACTGGTTTTATCCGGTGCTCTCCGGCGCCATCACCGGACCGGCAGCCCGGAAGCGCATCGACCAGAACTGGAAAAAGTTTGTCGTGGAAGGGATGGGCGTGCTCTGCGTTTCCGATCGGCCCTGGGTCACGGTTGCCGAAACCTCGGAGCTGGTGCTGGCGTTAAGCGCCATGGGGGACCGCAAAATCGCGGAGATCGTATTCAACTGGCTCATCGACCGCAAATTTGATGACGGTTCCTTCTGGTGCGGGTTCACCTATCCGGACATGGTGATCTGGCCCGAGGACAAGATCACCTGGACCAACGGCGTGGTGGTGATGGCTGCGGACGCCCTGTATCAGCTGTCCCCGGCATCCGCGATGTTCAGCCACCGGTTCTGGGAATCATCCGAGTACGCGGTATGCATTGGGTAGGGTGGTTTTTTGCGAAGAGATCATCGTCCGTATGTCATTAAGAAAGCGCACTTGAGACTACAAGCGCTCTACGTCAAGCATTTCTTAAAACCTCAGTTTGACCATCTGGGTGAAGGGTTTCATTTTATAAGCCCTTGGCACATCGAGGTGTTCGGAGCGCATATTGAGCTCGGCAGGCATGCCAACATCATCGCCACCTCCGACAACAAGGTGCGGTTTACGGTCTGGGCAAAGGAGGAGAGCAAGGGGCGTATTCGAATCGGGGACTTTTGTCTGATCTGCCCGGGGGTCAGGATCAGCTCGGCCGAGGAGATTGTGATCGCCGACAACTGTATGATCGCCAGCGGCGTTTATATCACGGATACGGATTGGCACGGGATCTATAACCGGGTCTGGTCCATGGGGGAGCCGGGTCCCGTTCATATCGATAAAAACGTCTGGATCGGGGATGGCGCCGTCGTGGGCAAGGGGGTGACCATCGGGGAGAACAGCATTATCGGCGCCGGTTCCGTGGTGGTTCAGGCGATTCCGCCCAATGCCATTGCGGCCGGGAATCCGGCCAGGGTGGTGAAAGCGTTGGACCCCGGGGCGGCGTTTGACAAGCGATCGGATTGGTATGCCGATCCGGCCATGCTGGCAAAAGATATCGACCGGATTGACCGGGACAAGCTTATGGGAAATTCCCTGTTGCACTGGTTCCGGACGCTGCTGTTTCCCGGAAAAAACGATTAAATTGTATCCGCTGATCCGTTGATCTGTCATGGCGAAGGAAAACGATATTGTATTAATTTATGTTGAGGACCGGCCGCTCGCCTTTGCGCGAATCGAAGAGATTTCCGAAAATCACAAGAAAGATTGGTATCACGTTCGTCTGCTGTTGCTTCAAATCCCTTTAAAGACCGTCACCTGGATTTTAAAGGATGCTTATGTTCGGGGGGAGGCGTTTACCATGGACGGAAGGCCAATGCGGCTTGAGTTGGTGGATGCGTCGAAAAAAGAACTCGAAAAAAAGAAGGGCGCTTCCGCCGGCCTTTCCGGCTCAAAAACCGCAAAAGGCAAGGTGATTCCCCTTCCCCGAAGAAGACCCAAGTCGTGAGCCGGCCTGACCTTTCGGCCATTCCTAAAGCATGAACATCGGCACCGTCATCCTTGAGAACATTACCCTCCTTGCCCCCCTTGCCGGGATCACCAACCTGCCGTTCCGGCTTCTGGCCAGGCAGAACGGCTGCGGCCTGGTTTGCAGCGAGATGGTCAGCGCAAACGGTTTGGTTCACGGCTCGAAAAAGACCGAAGCGCTTTTGGCAACCGTTTTTGAAGAAAAACCCCTGTCGGTCCAGGTGTTCGGTTCGGATTCCGGCATGATGGCCGATGCCGCGGCCATGGCGGAAGGTTTGGGCGCGGATATCCTCGATATCAATTTCGGATGCGCCGTAAAAAAAATCTTAAAAAGCGGGGCCGGCGCCGCCCTGATGCGAAATCCCCGTCTGGCCGAAGATTTGCTGAAGGCCGTCAGAGGCGCCATCACCATTCCGTTGACCGTGAAGATGCGAAGCGGATGGGATCCGTCCGGGAAGGAGGCCTTCAGGCTGGCGGCCATCGCACAAAACTGCGGTGTAAACGCCGTCACCCTTCATCCTCGGACCGCGGCCCAGAAATTTTCCGGAAAAGCCGACTGGTCCCTGATCGCGGCGATGAAACGGCAGGTCTCCATTCCGGTGATCGGAAACGGGGATATCGCCGAGGCCGAAGACGCTATTCGAATGCTCGCTGAAACCGGCTGCGACGCGGTCATGGTGGGCCGGGCCGCCATCGGGAACCCCTGGATTTTTTCCCAGATAAAAAGCCTGTTGGCGGGGGAAGAATTTTTTCCGGTCTCGTTGTCCCGAAGGGCCGAAGCCATGGAGCGGTATCTTTCGGCGTCTGTGGCGCATTTCGGAGAGCTGCAGGCCTGCCGCATGATGAGAAGCCGGCTGGGCTGGTTTGTCAAGGGACTACCGAACAGCAGCCGTTTCAGACAGTCCATCACTCAAATCCGCACCCAGGCGGAGGCCGAACAGCAGATCAATGCCTACATGGATGCGCTTCAGGGCTGACCGGAAAGCTTTAAGGCGCACATCACCATCATCTGGTTCCGGTTTTCCATCTGAAGACAGGCCTCAAGTCCGCCGGCATCCATGTTGACGTTGATGGCCTCCTTGGTCATGCGCAGCGCCAGGGGGGTTTTGCCGGCCATCACCTTCGCCAGCTCCTCGGCGGTTTCCATTAACCGCTCTTGGGGCACCAGGCGGCTGGCAAAGCCCAGATTCATGGCCTCTTGGGCGCTCATCCAGTTTCCGGTCAGCAGGAACTCATTGGCCCGCCCGGAACCGATCAGCCGGGGAAGAAAATAGCTCGAGGCCATGTCCGCGCCGCCTAAGCCGATATTGATATACGCGGCGTTGCACTTGGAGCCTTCGGCCATGATGCGGATGTCCGAGGCCATGGCCAGGGAAAACCCGATGCCGGCCGCAGCCCCATGAATACAGCAGATGATCGGCTGGGGGGCGTTTCTCATGGCGAGCAGGAGGCGTCCCATCCGCGCCTGGGCGTTATAGGCGGCCGTGGGACCGGCCTTATACATTTCCGGGCCGAAGCTGTCCATGTCCAGGCCCGCGCAGAAGCCTTTGGCGTTTCCGCCGTCTAAAATAATCACCCGGACGGGTTCATCATAGAGGCGTTCGGCCCAGAACCGTTCAAAGGCTTCCATCATTTCGCCGTCAAAGGCGTTGTAGTTATCCGGCCGGTTGAGGGTCAGATACCCGATATGATCCTTGGTTGTATAGAGCAGGTTGTCCGTCAAGATGCCCTCCTTGCCTTTTTTGCGCAAATCAACATCCTGTTAAATCCAGCCTTCTTCGATGACCCGTTTGGCGGCTTTTTCCAGGATCACCACGGCGAAGGCCAGCTGAATAAACCGCTTATCCTTGGTCTGGCCGTGGTAATAGCGGTAATAGATCTGCTGGGCGATCACGGCCAGACGAAACAGCCCGAAGCAGTAATAAAAGTGAAAGTCGTCAATGGAGAGGCTGGATTTTTCAGCATAGAGATCCACCAGTTCCTTTCGGGTCATCATGCCGTCTATGGTGGTGGGCAGCATGCGCATGGCCTTGAATTCTTCCGGGTCGGTCCGGTTGACCCAGTAGGCCATGGAACAGCCCAGGTCCAGAATGGGGTCGCCCAAAGTCGCCATCTCCCAGTCCAGAATGCCGATGATCTCAAGGGGGTTTCTCGGGTTTAGGACCAGGTTGTCGAACTTGTAATCGTTATGAATGATCCCGAAGACCCCGGAATCCGGAGCCTGGTTGTCGGCCAGCCAGGCCATCACGGATTCGAAATCCGGCACATCCGGGGTCCGGGCGTCCCGGTACCGCCGGCTCCAGCCCTCCACCTGGCGTTTCACATACCCTTGGGGTTTTCCGAAATCAGAAAGCCCGATGGCCCGGTAATTTAAGGCGTGAAGCCGGTGGTGCAGGTCGATCAGGTTCTTGCACAGGGTCCGGGCCTGTGAAGGGGACAATACCAGCCCTTCGGGAAGATTTTTTCGCAGAACAATGCCGGTGATTTTTTCCATGACATAGAAGGGACATCCCATGATGCTTTCATCGTCCGCATAGGCAAGCGGTTTCGGGCAGTAGGGAAAAACCGGATGCAGGGCGCTTAAAACCGTATACTCCCGGTTCATGTCATGGGCGGTTTTAGCCTTTCTGCCGAACGGCGGTCTGCGAAGCACCATCTCCCGGTTGCCCACACGGACGAAATAGGTCAGGTTTGAAAACCCGGAGGGAAACTGTCGAATCTCCATGGGTCCGTCAAGACCGGGGATTTTTTCCTTTAAAAAAACCTCCACGCGGGATTGATCCAGCTCTTCCCCTTCGCGGATGCCGACGGGTTCATCCACGATGCCCATTTTTCCCTCCTTTTCCGTCACGCCGTTTAGCGATGCTCGGCCGTATTGCGGATTCGACAAACGCGATGACAAACCCGGCGTAGTCATCCACGGAGACCTGCCGCCGGGTGTATTTCCACCGTTTCAGGTACCAGTCCTGGAGCACGGCTTTAATCGCCGAGGCGGTGAGCACGGCGTTTGCAACCGAAAAAAATCCCTGTCGGTTCCCTTCATCAAGAATCTCGATAAACATCCGCTCAGTGGCCAGCTCACTTTCGATGGATTTTTTCTGCTGGGATTTATCCAGGTTTTTGGTTTCCATGTATGAAAAGTAAAACCACGGCAGCATGATTTCGGTCAGGTAGAGGTGGGCGCGAATGGCGGTCCGGAGTTTAGCGGCCGGGTCTTGGGACGGATCGACCAGGCGGGCCAGTATCTTTTTCGTCAGCCGCCGTCCGTGGCTCTGAATCATCTCCAGCAGCTCCTCCTTGCTGGTAAAATAGGAATAGAGGGCGCCCATGCTCATGCCCGAGGCCCGGCTCAGGTCCCTTAAGCTCATGGTCTGGAATCCTTTTTCATTGCCGAGGCGAAGGGTGGTGTTGAAGATATTGGCCAGGTTTTTCACCGCGACCGCTTCCTTCTTGATCTTGATGGAGGCCTGGTGTTCCTTAAATATCTCCCGGCAGAGTTCCTCCATGGAGATGGTCGCCAGGTGTTTGAATTCATTAAATGTCATGGAAGGCCCTTGATCCGCTCATGGGGTTCGCTAATTTTTGTCAGGGCTTTTTTTAAGCTTTATCGAGCGGGTGCCGGATACTGCTGCAGGATCCGTTTGGCCAGGGATGCCTTGTGCACCTCGTCCGCGCCGTCGTAAATCCGCGAGGCGCGTTCATGGCGGTAGTAAAAGGCGAGAATGGTGTCATCGGTCATCCCCAGCCCGCCGTGAACCTGAAGCGCCCGGTCCACCACCCGCTGCATGGTGTTGGCCACCGTGAATTTGATCATGGAGATGTCGTTCCGGGCGGCCTTGGCGCCCTCGGTATCGATGCGCCAGGCGGTATAAAGGGTCATCAGCCGGGCCGCGGCGATTTCGGCTGCGCATTCCGCCACCCAGGCCTGAATGATCTGACGGGAGGCCAGGGGTTTTCCGTCCCGGGTGATGATGCGGCTGTTGGCGCGACGGCACATCAGTTCAAAGGCCCGCTTGCAGATGCCGAGCCACCGCATGCAGTGATGAATCCGGCCCGGTCCGAGCCGCTCCTGGGCGATGACGAAACCGTGCCCCTCGGGACCCAGCAGGTTGGACTGGGGCACTCGGCAGGATTGAAACAGGATTTCCGCATGGCTGAAGTAGTCCTCCCCCTCATGCCCCATCACCGGAATGTTCCGTATTCGGTTGAACCCCGGGGTATCGGTGGGCACAATGATCATGCTGGCGTTTAAGTAGATCGGCGCCTCCGGGTTGGTGACCGCCATGACGATGGCGAAGTCCGCGCCGTCGGCCGCGGTGGTGTACCACTTGTGGCCGTTGATCACGTAGTCGTCGCCGTCCTTGACCGCCGTGGTATCCAGAAGCACGGGGTTGGACCCCGGCAGGTCCACCTCGGTCATGGCGAAACAGCTTCGGATTTTTCCGGCCACCAGCGGATTGAGGTATTTTTCTTTCTGCTCGGGGGTGGCGTGAAGATGCAGGATCTCCACGTTTCCGGCATCCGGGGCCTGGCACCAGAACACATAATGGCCGATGGGGGTCCTGCCCAGGGCTTCGGACAGAAGCCCGTGCTCCACCAGGGAAAGCCCCATTCCGCCGCATTCCTTGGGAAAGTTGGGGGCCCAGAGCTCCATCCGCTTGACCTTCTCCTGTTTTTCTTTCAGCACGGGCAGCATATCCCGAAAGCCCCGGTTGACAAACTCGGGCTCCAAAGGAATCAGCTCCTTTTCAACAAACTCATTGACCATTTCCAGAATGGTTTGCATCTTTTCGGATACGGCAAAGTCCATAACGCGGGTTCCTTTCGAAAAAACATTATTTGTTAGAATAATTCCCTAACGGTGTCGGCCGAAAATGTCAATAAAAAACGAACGATCGCTCTATTTTTCTTGACCGGGGTCATGCTTTAATATATTGTCAAAACTAAAAAAAATGACTGTGCTGAGGTGTCCATGAAGATTTTGGTTTGTGTAAAAGCCGTGCCGGACCCCGATCATGCCATTGAAGAGCGGGGGATGACCTCAGCCGGAGCTCTGGAGATTCGGGCGGACGGCGATGTGGATTTCGCCATGAACCGGTTCGACGCGTTTGCCGTTGAAGAGGCCGTGTTGATCAAGGAGGCGTATTCGAATACGGTGGTGGATGTTGTGTCCATGGGGCCGGAAAACGCGAAAAAGGCCGTTAAGCGGAGCATCGGCATGGGTGCCGACGCGGGGATTCATATCCTGTCTAGCTATGCCGAAGGGTGCGACGCTGCATTTGCCGCAAGCTGCATCGCCCGTGTCGCAGAAAGAAAGTCCTATGACCTGATCCTGTGCGGGGTGATGTCCGAGGACATGATGCAGTTTGCGGTGGGACCGATGACTGCCGAGCGCTTGGGGATTCCCTGGATGACTTCCGTGATCAAGGCGGATCTGGATTCAGCGCGTCGAAGCGTCTATGTGGAGCAGGAACAGGAGGGGGGCGCAATCGCCATGCATGAACTGACCCTGCCGGCACTGCTGACCCTCCAGAGCGGGATCAACGAACCCAGGTATCCTTCTCTGTCAAACATGCTGCGGGCCGGCCGGGGCATCATCGAAGTCATTCCGGCTGACGGGCTTTGCCGCCGGTCGCCGCTGTGCCGGATTGCCGGGTGTGCTTATCCTGAAAAGACCAGGGACGGCCTGATTCTTGAGGGGAGCCCTGCGGAAAAGGCTCAAGCCCTGCTGCGGATTTTGAAACAGAAGGCCTTGATTTAAGCGCCTGTCAATCCTGTGCCGGCCGGCGGCTCGCCTTGGCTTTTTTTTCGTAGGTGGCGGATACGGATGTGGTGATGCCGCCCCGGGGAACAAACTCGCCGGTCACCGTCATTTTTTTCGGGGACAGAACGCCGGTTAAATCCTCTAAAATTCGGTTGACGATGTTTTCATAGAAGATGCCGACGTTTCGGTACTGCAGCAGGTAAAACTTTAAGGATTTCAACTCGATGATTTTACGGTCCGGCACATAGGTGATGGTGATGCATCCTGTGTCCGGCCACCCGGTTCGAGGGCAGACCGAGCTGTACTCCGGCTGTTTGATGGCAATGTGAATGTCCCGCTTGGAATGGTAGTCATAATCAAGCGGCTCTAGAATATCCCGTAAAATCGTTTCCGGCGCCCGGATTCCTGCAGCGTTTTTTTTTGCCTTTGGCTTGGTCATGGGTTTACGCCTTAACATTTTTGGTTTTTTATGATAATAGATTAGGTGATTTAACCGCTTGTGTCAAACGACATTAAAGGAGGTCGGCATTTTGAGGCAATATACCCCTTTGCTCGCGTGGCTGTCCATGGTTTGCCTGTTGTTTGCAGGAAACGCGCAGGTCGCGGCATTCACCACATCAGACCCCCGGCCGCAACAAAGCGGCCTGAAAATTGAGGTCTCGCAAAACGGAATATTCCGGCTGACGGGAGCGGATCTTTTGACCGCGGGGGTGGATCCGGCATCCATTGATCCGGCCAGCCTTCGCATGTTTCACCGCGATTCGGAGATCGCCGTGCGCGTGGTATCGAATGAAGGCGGCTTTGACAAGGACGCCGCCATTCTGTTTTATGCCGAAGGCGTTGATAATCCATACACCGGCACCGATGTCTACTGGCTCTACTGGGGCGGATCCACTTCCGGTATGCGGATGCAGTGGGTTGACGGGGCTGTGGAGGAGGCGCTTCCTCAGGTTGCCGCCTTTACGGATGTTCTGACCATCGAGGAGAACCATATCCCCTGGCTGGAAACCCCCGGCGCGCCGAATGCCGACTACTGGTTCTGGGAAAAGATCACCGCGCCCGAGGGGGTGACTTATTATGTGGAGGTGGTTTCTCCGGTTTCCGATCAGGGCACTGCCGTTTTCACCGTCTGGTTTCAGGGGCGGGACGATGCGTTTTCAACTGCGTCTCATCATACGGTGGTTTGGTTGAACGGCCAGGCCATCGGAGAAGAAACCTGGGCCGGCGACATGGCCCATGCCCAGGTGATGACCATTTCCCAGGGTCTGCTGAATGACGGGTTAAACATCGTGACCGTTGAATCAGAATCGGACGGTCTATCGGCGGACGTGATCTATTTCAACCGGATCACCGTTGAATACCGGCGCAGGCTCGAGGCGGTGGACGATCGCCTGACGTTTTTCATGAACGCCAGCGATACGGTCTGCGCGACCGTATCCGGGTTTTCCGATTCGAATATCCATCTTTACGACATCACCGATCTGGACGAGGTGAAGATCGTTTCCGGGGCGGATATTCAGCCGGATGCGGCCGGTTTTTCGGCGTGTTTCAAGGCACAGGCTGCCGAGAAGACCTACCTGGCGGTTGTTGATGATGCGGTGGGTTCCCCGGACCGGTTGACCTTTCGCCCCCTGTCCGACCTGAAGGACACCTCAAACGGCGCGGATTATATTTTAGTCACTTCGAATGAATTTACGCCCGCTGTGGAAAAACTGTGTGAACTCCGCGCCCTTCAGGGGATGCGGGTTAAGATCGCGGACATCGAGGCGATCTATGACCTTTTCTCCTACGGATTGTTTGATCCCTCGGCCCTTTGCGATTTTTTGAAGTATGCTTACGATCACTGGGAGGCGCCTGCCCCGAAGTATGTCCTTCTGGCCGGGAACGCCAACCTGGACTATCGGGACTATTACGGCACCGGCAAAAAAAATATCATTCCGGTTTACCTTTCCATGACCGAAGGGCTTGGCCTGACCCCTTCGGATAACCGGTATGCATGCGTTGAGGGGGAGGATCCTGTCCCGGATATCTGTATCGGCAGGGTCCCCGGGGGCACCCCCGATATGATCACGGCGATCGTCAACAAGCTCATTTTATACGAATCCACCCGGGCGCAGGCAAGTGAAAGCGCCCTGTTTGTGGCGGACGACGATGACCCCGCCTTTGAGGCGTTAAACGACGACCTGGCCGCCTACCTGCCTTCCTGGTTTTTTGCCGAAAAGGTTTACACGCGGGCGTACTCAAACCTAATCGATGCGACCGATGATATTCTGGGTTTTGTGGACGGAGGGATGCTTCTTACCAGCTTTATGGGGCATGGGGATGTGACCCGGTGGGGGGCCGAACCGTTCGGCGGAGGCGATTTCATCATTGAACCCGATGACGTCAATTTTTTAAGTAACGACGATCGGCTCACCTTTATCATCGCCCTGGACTGCTTGAACGGCTATTTTTCCCAACCGTTCCATTATTGTCTGGCCGAGGAATGGGTGATGGCGGCTGAAAAGGGGGCGGTGGCCTGTTTTGCGCCGAGCGGGCTGTCGCATCCGCAGGAGCATGCTTTTTTAAGCTATTTTGTGTTTTCAAAAATTTTTTTAGACGGCGAAAACCGGCTGGGCGATATTGCCACGGGGTCCAAGATCGATGCTTACGCTTCGGGCGCCTCGGAGCAGGTGCTGGTCTCGTTTAACCTGATCGGCGACCCGGCCACACGGCTGGCACTTAACCGTGAGAGCGCCGATTTGGTAACACTTCACACCATCACCGCGGAGGCCGGTTCCGGCGGCACGATCGTTCCTGCCGGGGATGTCCTTGTGTTTGACGGATCAGATCAGACCTTTGCGGCCGTGCCAGACGCCGGGTACAGGGTGTCGGACATCCTGGTGGACGGGATCTCCCGGGGGGCCGGCAGTGAATTTACCTTCAACAACCTCACGGAAGATCACAGCATACGCGCTGTGTTTAGAAGCGGGGACCAATCCGGCATGATGGCGGCATTCTTGGCGGCGGTGGCGGCGGTATTGGCCGATGCCCTGTCTTCGCCTTGATGCCTGATATGACGCGGTGCTGAGCGCGAGTCTCAAATGAATCGCATCCCTCTGCTTGACGGATACCGGATCATCGGCGAAAAGCCGCCCCGGCACGGGGTGAAACGGTTTTCGGCGGTGGACACCGCCAGCGCAAGCCCGGTCGTTATTTACCTCCTTCCCGTGAACAACACCCCTTTTCCCCGAATGGAGGCCCTTTACCGAAGGTATTCATCCCTGGCCAAACTGTCGTCGGAAAACCTGGCCCGGGTGCATGCCGTCAAAAAGATGGAGGCATCCGCATCGCCGGGGATCGCGGTTATCGTCGAGGAGGCCCGTGGGATCACTCTGAAGGCCTATATCAGGGAAAAGGAACCCATTCCGGTCGACGGTTTTCTGCGTATCGCGGTTGACCTGGTTTCCGGCGTAAAGCACCTCCACAAACTCGGTATTATCCATCAACGGCTGACCAGCGGCAGCGTCATCATTGACCCGGCAACCGGCCGCGCCCGCATCCATGATTTTACCTTTCAGGCGGCGGATGGCCGGGAATCAGAGGCGTTTGTCGGGGTGGACGCCGAATCAGATCCCTCGGGGGCCGATTCGGTGTTTTATATCTCGCCGGAACAGACCGGCCGCATGAACCGAAGGGTGGACCACCGCACGGATTTTTACTCTCTGGGGGTTATTTTTTACGAAGTTCTGACCGGATTCACCCCGTTTACCGGAAACACCCCGGTGGAAACGATCCATGCCCATATGGCGAAAAATCCGGTTCCCCCTGCGGCAATCCGGCCGGACATCGGAAAGACCCTTTCAGACCTTGTCATGAAGCTGCTCTCCAAATCCCCTAAGGACCGCTATCAGAGCGCCTACGGCCTGGAATTCGACCTGACCCACTGCATGAAGCGGCTGTCTGCGGAGGGCCGCGTCCCGCCGTTTGAACTGGCTGAGCGGGATATTTCCCCTGTTTTCCGAATGCCGGACAGGGTGTACGGCCGGGACATTGAAATGGCCATGCTGATCGACGAGTATGAGCGGGTCCGAAGGGGCGGCCTGGGGATAACGATGCTGTCGGGGTATTCGGGTATCGGGAAGACCCGTCTGGTGAACGAGCTGAAAAAATATGTCCTTCGAAAAGGAGGGCGTTTCATATCCGGCCGGTATGATCAGTTTCAGCAGGATATCCCTTACAGCGGTCTTTTGCAGGCATTTGCCGAGTTGATCCAGCAGATTCTGACCGAGCCTGCGGACCGGATTGAAAAATGGCGGCAAAAAATCGCTTCACGGCTGGGCGCCAATGCCCGGCTGCTCACCGAGGTCATCCCCGATCTCGAGTTGATTATCGGAAAACAGCCGTCTTTGGCCGGGATTACGCCGTCCGAGGTGCAAAACCGGTTCCGGCTGATTTTTGAGCGGTTCCTTCGCGTGTTTGCCGTGGAAGGGCATCCGCTGGTGCTTTTCATCGATGACATGCAGTGGGCGGATAGTGCGGGGTTACGGATGATGGAAGCGTTTTTTGTCGGCACTCGGACCCGGTATTTTTATTTTATCGGGGTATACCGGGACAACGCGATCGGCCCGCATCATCCGCTGCGGGCCTCCCTGAACACCCTGAAGCAAAAAGGGATCCGCATTCATCCCCTCACCCTAAAACCGATCAATGACATCGCGGCCCTCCACCTATTGCGGGATGCCCTGAGCGCGCCCATGGGCGATCTGAATCTGCTGGCGGGTATGGTGTGTGAAAAAACCGGGGGAAACCCGTTTTTTGTTCGGCAGTTTCTTCGGTCCATCATTCGGGGGGGACTGCTTTCATATGACTACGAAAACGGGCGCTGGCAATGGGACACGGCTGGCATCAGGGCGGCGGCCATCACCGGTAACGTGGTGGATTACATGGCCGCCAAGGTTCTAAAACTGACCGACAATGCCCGGCGGACGCTGATGCTGGCCGCCTGCATCGGGAACCGGTTTGATCTGGATTTTATCTCCCGGCTTTCCGGTAAGCCGGTTGTTGAGATACAAGACGACCTGCGGGAACCCATCGCGCTTGGGTTTATCGTTTCGGGCCGCGCCCCCTTACTGCCTTCCCCTGGATTGCAGACCGCAAGTGGCCTTCAGAACGGGCCCCCAGCCGGCCGGGCGAATAGCCATTCATTTGAGTTTTTACACGACAAGGTGCGGCAGGCGGTGTATGCCCTGGTGCCGGCGCGTCAAAAGCAGGCCCTCCATTTAAAAATCGGGAACCTTCTTTATGCAAATCTGGACCAGGAAGCGCTTCAGAACCGAATTTTTACCATTGTGAGCCATCTGAATTTAGGAAGGCGGCTGCTGACCCGCCTCGGCACCCGGCGGCAGGTTGCGCAGCTCAATATGATGGCCGGCGAAAAGGCGAAAAATTCGGCAGCCTACCGCCAGGCGCTGGATTATCTGAGAATCGGTGAAAAGCTGCTTCCCGCCGATGCCTGGCAAAACGACTATGATCTGATGTTTGAAATTAAAAAATGCCAGATGGCCTGCGAGTACCTGTGCCACAACTTCGACAGCGCGGAGGGTTTGTTTCGAGTCATTTGCGAGCGGGCCGTATCCGATCAAGACAAGGCCGAAATATACAACCAGAAGATGATCATGTTGGCAAGCCTTGCCAAACATGAGGAGGCCCTGAGCATCGGATTGAGCGGACTGAAGCTTCTGGGGATCTCACTCGCACCCGACGCCGGCATACCGGCGGTGCTGAAGCGTCTTGCGGGCCTGAAGATGCGGTTGTACCGCAAGGGCATCGATTCATTGCTGACGCTGCCGGAAACCAAAGACCCGCGGCGGTTGCTGATCCTGGAAATGCTGATGAATCTGAGCCTTTCCGCTTATTTCTGCCGGCCCTATTTTGCGACCTATCTGGCGTTGCAGATTTTTACCCTGACCCTGGAATGGGGAAACTCAAGGGTTTCCCCGTTTGCCTACGTGATCTACGGATCCGCCCTCTGCGCCATCTTCAAGGACTATCAAGCCGGATTCCGGTTCGGCGATCTGGCGCTGAAGGCCAACCGCAGGTTCGGCGATGCGGGCATGACCGCCAAGGTGTTGTTGTACTATGCCAGCGCCATCAACGTCTGGAACCATCACATGCACCAGGGCATCGGCCATACCCGTCAGGGGATTCGATGTGCCCTGGAAACCGGGGATCTTAATTATGCCGTCTACCATATTCAGATGCTGCTGATCTTCATGACCGCCGGCGGAATGCCGCTGGATGAGATCGCCGGCGCGTGTGACCGCTACTTAGGGTTTGTGGAACGGTCAAAGGATACCGGCGCCTTGAACTACCTGATCTCCGTCCGGCAGTTTGTAAACTGCCTGCAGGGGCGGACCCATGATCCATGCAGCCTGGATGACGACTATTTCCGGGAGGCGGAACATATTGAGAGAATGCGCAAAGACGATATTCGAATCATCCTGTTTCGGCATTACCTGATCAAGCTCAGGTTGCTGTATATCATGGAAGATTACCAGGGCGCCCTGTCGGCCGCCCGCCGGTGCGCCGCCCTGAAAATTTACCATATGGGGACCCTCCTCATTCCGGAATACTATTTTTATCATGCCCTGGCCCTGGCAGCAGCCTGGAGCGCGGTCTCTCCGCTGAGACAGGCGGCGTATTCGCGGAAGATCGGATTTTTTCGCGGCAGGTTGAAGCGGCTGTCTGTCCTGTGCCCTGAGAACTTTATGGATAAGTATCTGCTGGTGGCGGCCGAAGCGGCCCGGATCTCCGGAAAGGATGGGCGGGCCATGGGGCTCTATCACCAGGCAATTCTGTCCGCCCGGGACAACCGGTTGATTCAGGAGCATGCCATCGCCAATGAAGCGGCGGCGCGGTTTTACGCACAAAAGGGGTTTGATGAGATCGCAAGGGGGTACCTGGACCAGGCCCGGGAGGGCTACCGCCGGTGGGGAGCGGCGGCAAAGGTCGTTGGCATCACCCAGGCCTTTTCCGGCCTGGCCCCGGCGAATTTTAAGCCCCCGTCCCTGCAAGGGGTGAAGCATATCGATTTTGATGCGATTATGAATTCCCTGCGAATGATCTCCACGGAGATCGTTTTAGATGAGCTTTTGAAAAAGCTGATGGGGATCGTTCTGGAAAACGCCGGGGCTCGAAAGGCGCAGCTTTTCACCCTTCAAAAAGAGCGGATCTATTTGGAGGCGGAGATTGACGTGGAGAGACCGGGCGCAAGGCTCCATAAGGCCCTGCCCACGGACGGCCGCGTGGATGCCTTCCTGCCGGCATTAAACTATGTAAAACGGACCGGAGGGTATATCGTTCTAGATGACGCCGCCAGGGAAGGGGATTTCATCAACCACGCCTACGTGAAAAAGCACGGTTCCCGATCCATTCTTTGCCTGCCCGTAATCCACCATGCCCGGCTGGTCGCCCTTCTGTATCTGGAGAACGATATCACGCCCGGGGTGTTTACGCCGGAGCGGATCGAGGTGCTGAGGCTTCTGGCTTCCCAGGCCGCGGTCTCCCTGGAGAACGCACGGCTTTATAAGAACGTCATTCAGAGCGAAAGGCGGCTTCGAAAGGTATCCGCCGAGCGGGAGGAGGAGGCGCTGCGCTACCAGGCGCAGCTGCGCCGGCTTTCCTCCGAGCTTTCCCTGACCGAGGAGCGGGAACGGCGAAGGATCGCCCAGGACATTCATGACCGTATCGGTCACACCCTGACCACGGCCGCCATGAAGCTTCGCCTGTTGCAGGACCAGAAAACGCTGAGCGGGCCCGCCCGGCTGGATGAGATCCATGCGCTGATCGATCAATCGATTCAGGACACCCAGTCCCTGACCTTTGAGTTGAGCCCCCCGGTGCTTTATGATCTGGGGCTTGAGGCGGCGCTGGACTGGCTTGCCGAACAGACCCAAAAGCAGCACGGCATTCCGGTGGCGTTTGTCGACGATATGAGCGACAAGCCGATTGACGAGAGCTTGAGAATTCTTCTTTTTCAGGCCGTCCGGGAGCTTTTGTTTAATGTGGTCAAGCATTCCCAAGCCAAAAAAGCGGTTGTTTCCACGGCAAAAGAGGGGGATAATATCCGCATCGTGATTGAGGATGACGGGATCGGGTTTGAGGCCTCCAAAAAGGACCCCCAGCTTAAACGGGGTGGGTTCGGGCTGTTTTCCATTCAGGAGCGGCTGAGGCAGCAAGGCGGGCGCCTGGAAATCAAATCCGGTTCAAATGCCGGATCACGGGTGACCCTCATTTCGCCCATGAGCGGTTTGAACAGGCGGAGGGATTGACCATGGACATACGGATTTTGCTGGCAGACGATCACAAGATCACCCGGGACGGGCTTCGCGTGCTTCTCGAGCAGCAAAAGAGCATGACCGTCGTGGGCGAGGCGGAAAACGGCCGGCAGGCCATACGCCTGGCGCTTGAGCTTAAACCGGATGTCATTGTCATGGACATCAGCATGCCGGAATTAAACGGCGTGGAGGCTACCCGACAGATCCTGGCCGATCTGCCGGAAACGAAAATCATTGCGCTTTCCATGTATTCCGACAAGCGGTACGTGGTCGGCATGCTGAAGGCCGGGGTTTCCGGCTACCTGCTCAAGAACTGCGCGTTTGATGAGCTGATCACCGCCATTTCAGCGGTGATGAAAAATCAGAACTACATGAGCCAGAAAATCGCGGACACCGTGATGAAGGATTACGCCAGCATGCTCGCGGGGAATGACATCTCCCTTGCGGCCCAGCTTACCTCACGGGAAAGGGAGGTGCTTCAGTTGATCGCAGAGGGGTTGAAAACAAAGGAGATCGCCGACCGTATTCATTTGAGCGTCAAGACGGTGGAAACCCATCGCCAGCAGATCATGCGGAAATTAAATGCCACCAGCGTCGCCGAACTGACCAAGATCGCCCTTCGGGAGGGGCTGACCTCGCTGGATGAATAATCTTATATTATCTTAAACAGTAAAACGCCCGGCGGGTTTTTTCCGCCGGGCGTTTTTATAAAATTATAGATAACCGGTTTTGACTAGAACAGTCCACTGACCTTTCCGTTTTCCGGATCCACATCCACCCTTCTAAAGGCCGGGTTGGAGCTGGTTCCGGGCATCAGGCTGATGGTGCCTGCGCAGGGGCAGAGGAATTTGGCGCCTGAGTAGATCAACACGTCGCGGATCGGCAGCCGCCATCCCTTGGG
Organism: uncultured Desulfonema sp.; assembly: GCA_964522535.1. GTDB lineage: Bacteria > Desulfobacterota > Desulfobacteria > Desulfobacterales > Desulfosalsimonadaceae > DYLE01. The sequence continues at coordinate 290 of CAZFWD010000114.1, read as the reverse complement.
TACGCCTTTAATCGCCACATCGTGGGTGAGGCTCAGGTGGGTCTTCACCATCATGGTGGCAAAATCCGCGTACTTGGGATCGCCTTCAAGCATCTTGGCCTTGGCTTCGGCGTCCGGCATCCAGTCCACGCCGTCCGCGCCGTAGACCTGCTTGGCGATCAGGTCCACGCGGTCGCGCAGCTTCATTTCCAGCGGGTAGAGGAATTTAAAATCGGTTTTTTCGTTGCAGGCATCGATGACGGCGTCCGCCAGTTCCAGCGCACCGTCGCCGCCCTTTTCCCAGTGTTTGG
>CAZFWD010000113.1:0-6809 GCA_964522535.1 uncultured Desulfonema sp. | reverse complement strand
TGGTGCTGGCGGCCCATGCCCTGGGGCTGGGCACCTGCTATGTGGGATTGATCGACGGCCTGAAGCTGCACGCGAAATTCCGCAAAGAGGTGCTCGGCGTGACCGATCCCTTTGAAATCGTGATGGCGCTGACTCTGGGCTACCCTCAAGGGGACATCGACACCCTGGTCCGCCGGGAACAGGCCAGGATCACATGGTTTTCACAGGCTATCCCTGGTTTAAAAGGTTCGCCTGCTCGATCAGAAGGGACTTGAACCGGTCCAGGGTCACCGGGCAGGGCATGATGGGAATCCCCATCCAGTCGGAATACTCCAGCAGATCCTCAGCGTGCTCGGCCATGTATTGATCCATAAACCCAATCCCGTCCAGCACCATGGCCCCGCCCGTGTGCTTCGGGAAATTCTCGTTGGCCAGGCCCTTGTCCCAGCCTTTGTAAACCTGATGGCGAAACTTGATCCAGCCCGGGGTCATCCAGATCACATCCTGGCCCCCGGCCAGCTCATCCCGCTCCGCCTGGCTGGCCAGCATGTCCATGCAGTGGGTCGCGTTGATCCGCCTGACCCCTTCCCCCAGCTCGGAAATAATCTTTGCCATGGTCCGGGTGGGCTCGTCCGCATTCACATAGCAGAACTTGCCGCCGTAAACCACCAGCACCTTCTTCACCTTTTCCTTTGCCTTTTGAACACGATCCTTAAGCTGCTGCTCAAGGCTGCGAATATCCTCATGCAGCCCCGGGGTGGTGAAAAAAAGGTGCTCGGTGTCAATGAAGCCTTCCTTTCGCAGATGGTTGAGCTCCAGGCTCAAGGTGCCGCATGAAACAATGGCCATGTCTTTAAATGATACCGTATCCATTCATCCCTCCTTGCCGAGGGTATCAGCGACAACCCTCTTTAAATTGGTGATATCGTTTTCATCCGGATGCCCTTCGGCGGGCGGGGCTTCCATGATCCAGGGCGGAGGCTGGGGCTTTGCCCGTATTTTTTCCATGATCTGGGGTGCGATCTCCCCCTGACAACTGAACCTTCCGACCACCGTTGCGTTTTTTGCAAGGTCTTCGGCGTATTTTAGGGCGTTTTTAACATGCTCGGAGTCCGGGGCCGCGCCGTGGGTGGCAAACAGAAAAACCTTTTTCCCGGACAGCTTTTCAAGGTATGCGGCCGCCTTGTCATCCGGCTTTCCCGCCTTGAGCCAGAACCCCACGGCCACAAAATCATATTTCGCCGCATCCGGGGCCGCGTCGATGGAATAAATCTCTTTTTCCGCCGGTAAAGCGGCATACACCGCTTCGGCCAGCTTTTTCGTGTTCCCGGTCTGGCTTGAATAGACCACCAATGACCTCATAAAAACCTCCTTATTCTATTTTTGATGGCTTCGTAAAAAGCTTCACACCCCCGCTTTGCGGTGTTTCTGCGGTAGGCCCGGTTTCTTACCCGGCGCTTTCTACGAACGCATCATTATTTACATTTTATCTTCTGCCCCAGCACCTTCCCTGTTATCGAGGTGACATCGCCGGTCGATTCATTAATCACCGGTGAAAGCTTGCACCCGCTGGCACTGCCGGTCCCTTTGAGGGTGAACTTGGTTTCATCGCTCTTGGCGTTATACTTTCCCTGGGCGGAAAACGGAAGCATTGTGCCGTTTGAAAGCCACAACGAGCTGTTTCCAAGCAATTTTTTGCCGTCGTCATCGACATCAATCTTAAGGGACCACGTGCCATCCATGCCTGAGGGAAGGTTTTTAGTATAGGTGTCTGTAGTCGTTCCCGAACCAAATCCTTTATAACTTAGTTTTGCCTGTACCGTACCGACTAAGGCTTGAGAATAAGGATCTATCACTGCGGTTACTTTTTCCTTGCCAGTGAATTCTACGTCATAGACACCCTGTCGAGGGTCATCAAGGGTGCCGTATATCTTCAGACTGAGCTTGACCGTAGCCACTCCGTTTTTTTGTTTGATTGACCCCTTGATGTCATAACTGAAATCTATATATACGTCATCATCAAAATATTCATAACCATAACCACTTCCGCTAATTTTTCCCTTTGCGTCCTGCGATATGAACGCCACGTCCAAACCAGACGACTCATCGGTATAGCTGCCGGTCAAATCCCATATCCGGGGCTTGCAGGAAATATCATTCGATTCGATCAAATAAGAGTCATCATCGCAGGCATCGCCGATACCGTCGTCATCAGTATCTGTCTGGTCCGGGTTGGAGGTGTCCGGACAGTTGTCGTCGCCATCAGGAATGCCGTCATCATCGCCATCCTCTATACACGCCAAATCGCTGCCGTTACAATCTTGATCAATGCCGTCCCCGCAGATTTCTATTGCGCCAGGATGAATTGAAGCGTCGGCGTCGTTGCAATCCCCTTGATTTTCGGTGATTCCATCGCCGTCATTGTCAACATCGTCAGGGTCAGGCGTACAGGCTAAATCGCTGCCGTTACAGTCCTGGTCGATTCCATCCCCGCAGATTTCAGCCGCTCCAGGATAAACAGTATTATTGCTGTCATCACAATCACCTTGATTCTCGGTATAGCCATCGCTGTCATTATCGATGTCAGCGGTCAAATTTAAACCATTAAGACTGACCAAACCGCTTCCATATACATTATCTTTCCCGGGGACTCCCAAATCAGTGGCATTTAGCTCAAGGTGGTTTTTTATCTGTGCTGGAGACCAGCTTGGATAGACCTGCTTAACCAAGGCGCAGACTCCCGCCACGTGGGGGGCAGCAGCAGAAGTTCCATAAAACTCAGAAAGACCATATGACGCTGTTGATACCCCATCGGGCGCTACCAAGTCGGGTTTGACCAAGTCATCATCTCCGGGGCCTTGACTACTGAAAGGCTCTATGATTGAAGGATTGTCGTAGGGAACTGCACCCACTGTAATGGCATCAGGATTGGAGGCAGGGGGATCAAGCTTCACTGTGCCTTCGGGGGTAGGATACTCTAGACTTGGAAAATTATCACACCCAACCAGGATACCGATATCTTGAGGTGAGGCATACCAGTTTACAATGCTAATAAAATATCGTGCGCCGGGCAGTGTTGTTATTTTGCAAGCCTCCATTTGTAACGGAAACGTTGATTGATTGATAATGGATGAGGTGACTATCTGCCCGAATTGGTTTGTTATGGATAGATCGAAGTCATCATAGCCAATTGAATCGTTATCAAGCCCCCACATTAGAAGAACGTAAATATCCTCGCCATAGGTCCAATTTGACTGCAGCTCGATTTCGTTTTTATTGCTGAGAGACGAAAAATTATGCTGGTTGTCAAAATCCGTATCAACATAAGGCCCTACCCATTTTTTTTGACCATCGTTTCCAGCGGATTGAGCCCATGTAATGCCTGTTTGAACAGCAGAAGAGAGAGTAGTATTCATTTGATTCTTGAGATCATCAAGAACAGTGAATTGCTGAAGTGCATACTGCGAATCGTATTTCAGCGCTTCGTAGGTATATTCCGCATAGAGTTTTAAATTTAGTGAAAATGAGCAGCTTATTATAGAAACGCCTTTGGAACGAAGCCAGGATACTGCAATAGGGAAATCCACCTCAGAGTCTGTGCTATTTATTAGAAACAGTTCTGCCCCTGGCGCTACGTCATGCACAATTTCAGCACAGGCTGTGCCATGCTCTGTACTGTAAAAGTCTTCTGTTGTGCCGGTATATGCTGCTTCGACATGTAATGGGAGTTCACTGCCGAGCAAATCACTATAACCTGAAAACCCCAAGTCCAATATACCAACCTTTACCCCGCTACCGACTATCCCAGCATCGTGGAATGAAGGCGCACCTATCACAGAGAGGCCCTCTGAAGAGATGCTGTTCGTTAATGGCACTGTAGGTTTTTTTATACACCGTATTTTTGACCACTGGGCCAAAGCCTCGATCTTATCAATCGGCAACCATGCCTGAACGTTGTTAAAGGCATGATTACCAAGATGGCCGCCGAGTTGCTCAACGTGAATTCTTAATTGCTCGATAATTTCCTCTGAAAGCTCCGATAAATGATCATAATTCATCACCACAATGACTTTTACGAGTTCTTTTTCCTCGGTTTCTGTGGAATTCAAACTTATTAAAGCATCGCCCTTGGTTTCTGTGATGGCTTTCCTTAGAAATGGGCCAATCTTATTTATTTCACCTTCCGCCAATGAGAGTTTGGGGAATAATAGGACCAGAGAGAAGAAAAAAATTAATGTGATGATTTTACAATTCGTTTTAAGACAATTTTGAAGGTTCATTTTATAACCCCTTTAAACACTCGTGACCATTCTTTGGACTCTGTTTATAAACAATGTCAACGTGTTTAAATAGCGATGCCAACAACTTCTTAACTTAAATTAAATTTTAAGTCTTTCCCCGTGAACCTTAGAGCATTTGAACCTGAAGATAAAAAGTCAGGCTGTGAGCGAGATTGAGGCTTTTATCCCCGAAAGACTGTCGAAGCGAACAGTTGACTTTTTACGGTCCCCTCCTTTAATTGACCTTTTTCTGCATCTGCGCCATGACGCTCGGAAAAGAGGATATGTTGGTATGCGGCAAAAACAGCGCGGACACGAATTCATCCATGAACCGGGGGTTGCTTGAAAAATCCATGTAGGTCATGGATTTGCAGATGCTTCGGGCCTTTTCCCGGTTCTCGGCCGAAAGCAGGGTCATGTAGGCCCCGGCCACGCTGCTGTTGCCCAAATACTGAAACCTTCTGCGGTCGATATCCGGCAGCATGCCGATCATGATCGACTTTTCAATATCTAAATACCGGCCGAATCCCCCGGCGATCAGCACCCGCTCAACCATGGAAAAATCAATTCCCATATGGTTTAAAAGCACGGTGAACCCGGCGTATATCGCCCCCTTGCTGCGAATCAGGTTTTCAATGTCGGTTTCCAGAAAAACCAGGTCCTCCTCCATGGCCGTCTCCTGGGCAAAGGCCAGGATATAGGCCGGCTCATCCCCGATTTTTGTGATCCGTGAATGGCCGGTGTCGGCCTTGAATTTTCCGGCCTGATCGATGATGCCGGCGAGCATCAACTCGGAGATCAGCTCAATCATGCCGGAACCGCAGATCCCCCTTGGCGGCTGGTCCCCGATGACCGAAAGCTTCGGCTCATAGCTGTCCCTGTCAATACTCACCTTTTCCACCGCTCCTTCCTCGGCCCGCATGCCCCATCGAATCCCCCCGCCTTCAAACGCCGGGCCCGCCGAACAGGAGGCGCACATGAGCCATTCCCGGTTGCCTAAAACGATTTCCCCGTTTGTACCCACATCGATGAACAGGGTCAGCTTGTCATCGGCGTAAAGCCCGGAAAAGAGAATGCCGGAAACGATATCCCCGCCCACATAGCTCGCCGGGCCGGGCATGATGAAAACCGCGGCGTCCGGATTCACCTTCAGGCCCACGTTGCCCCCTTTTAATATCGGAAACTCCGACACCACCGGAATGTAGGGCTCGCGGCGGATGTAGCGGGGTTCAATCTGAAGCATCAGATGAAGCATCGTGGTATTTCCCGAGATCGCCACGTTGTCGATCTTTTTGTATTTTTTCCCGGCGCTGACCAGGGCATCCTCGATCAGGGCGTTGATGGTGGAAAGCACCAGGGTGCTGAGCTTTCGGACCCCGTCCTTTTCCGCGCATACGATCCGGTTGATGACGTCATCCCCGCAGGCGGCCTGGCGGTTATGCCCGGAGGCTGCGGCGAGTATTTTACCGTCCTCCATGTCCACCAGGTAAACCACGATGGTGGTGGTGCCGATGTCGATGGCAAGCCCTAAAGACCCGTCATCCGTGTCCCCGTGTTCAATCGCCACCACCTCATCCGAAAAATCCTTATGAAGAACAGCGGCGGTGACATGCCAGTCTTCATGCCGCATGGCCGCGGCCATATCCCGCATGACCTTGACGCCGATACTGAGGCGGCTGATATCGCATCCGTTTTTTTTCAAGCCCCGTTTTAAACGATCCAGATCGCTCACCGCGTCATCTAAGGTCGGCGGACAAAGCTCCAGGGGGATCTTTTCCAGCATGGGGGTGATATCCGCCACAAGCCCCTTAAGTTTGGCCGTAGCCTCCTCCCCCATGCCGGCGACCTTGAGCTTGCGTTCAATCGTCTCCTCCGGGATTTTGACCTTCACATCCCCCATCACGGTGGTCTGGCAGGCCAGCACATAATTTTTTTTCTTTTCCGCCTCGCTTAACAGGGGGGTGTCTTTTTTTTCAACCTCCCCGGATTCGATCACCACCCTGCATTTTCCGCACGCGCCTTTACCGTTGCAGGAGGCGTTCACATACACATCCGCCTGCCGGGCCGCCTCAAGCAGGGTTGCGCCCTTTTCCACCTCCACGGTTTTGTTATCCGGAAAAAAGGTAACCGTGCACCGCTCCTTTGTTTCCGCAGAAGGCGGCTCCATGGACTTGGCGGCCCTGCTTAAAAACCAGATGGGGCAGGAGGGTCTGAACTTGCAATACAGCTCCGGGTCCGGACACTTGAGGCAGTCCTCGCACATGTATTTATTGTACTTCATGCATTTATAACTGGTTTCCCGGTCCGGGTGGTTGACACATTTGACCATAAATTTGTCTCCGATTATATTAAAAATTTATAAATTTCAAATTGTTATAACCTATTTGGGGTGTTGGGACAACGCTTTCAGACGCTCGGCCACGTCGTCCCGCTCCTCCTCCAGGCTGTCCAGTTCCATGATCATGGCGGGTTTGACGGAATGCGGCGGGATTCGCTGATTCAGCTCTTCAATTCTGAGTTCCAGGTCCTTTAATTTTTCTTCAAGCCGGG
>CAZFWD010000112.1:0-5628 GCA_964522535.1 uncultured Desulfonema sp. | reverse complement strand
AATACGTGTTTTAAGGGTTCGGCGGATCGTTCGGGCTGATTTTTTAGCCAGCATGATCCGGAAAAAGGAGCCTGCGTAAAATCAATCGCGGATTTTGGGAATATGTCTGAATATTGACAATTCACATGTGACGGTTTAAAGTAAACACTGAAACAACCCTATAAATCCTTGAGCTGGCAAGGGTATTCCGATTTCAACCCATGGACCGCAAAAAAAATTTAAACCTTTTTTTCCGCACCCCCTTCGACAAGCCGTCCGGAACAAGAACGGCGCCGGTTGTTTCGGCCGAAAGCCATTCGAAGAAGGCGACGTATACGGGCAACCATCTGCTGTGCAGGCAATGCCTTCAGGTCATCACGCATGCATCCGAACAGATTGCCGTTGCCGGATCGCATCAGCATACCTTTGCCAACCCTCACGGGATCGTTTTTGAGATCGGATGCTTCAGGACCGCCGAGGGTTGCGGGTATGTCGGCCCGCCCACCGATGAATTCAGCTGGTTCAATGGGTTTATGTGGCGGGTGGCGGTGTGCAGCGCCTGTCTGACGCATCTGGGTTGGCTGTTCACCTCTTCCGGCAGCAACCGATTTACCGGTCTGATCCTGGACCGTCTGATCGAATCCGAATAACCGTATTCCTAAAAACCGCTAAACAGGACTAAAAAGGAGATGCGATGAACGCTCATGAAATGGCAAAAAAAATCGTATGGCTCGGGCATGACGGGTTCCGAATCGAAGCCGGCAAAACCATCTATCTTGATCCGTTTAACATTTCAACCGATGTCAAGGCCGACCTGATTCTTATCACCCACGAACATTTTGATCACTGCTCTCCAGAAGACGTAAAAAAAATTCAACACGAAAAAACACGCATTGTTATGGAAAAAGATTCCGCGAAAAAACTCTCCGGAGAGGTTCGCGTGATGAAACCCGGCGACACTCTAGAAATCGACAATATTCGGATCGAAGCCGTACCCGCCTATAATACCAACAAGGATTTCCATCCCAAAAAAAAAGACTGGCTGGGGTTCATCATTGAGATGGACGGGGTCCGGATTTACCATGCCGGGGATACGGATCTGATTCCTGAGATGGATCATTTTAAAACGGATATTGCGCTGCTGCCGGTTTCCGGAACCTATGTCATGACCGCCGATGAAGCCATTGCCGCGGCCTTGCGCCTCAATCCCAAGATCGCCATTCCCATGCACTACGCCAGCATCGTGGGGGACGCCCGGGACGCCGAAAAATTCAAAGAGGGGCTTGAGGGAAAATGTGATGTCATCATTTTGGGATAAATCCTACCCCGACCCCGGGTTTCACCGGCCGACCTGTTTTCAGGTCGGTACCGATGAATCGTAAAAAAGGTAAAATGCTTAAAATCCTATTGACAAAGAACACCTAAGTTTTATATAAAAAAGAAGCAAAAAATTTTTATGAAAGGCTGCAAAAAAAAGGTCGGGACATGGGGGCTGAATGGTAAAAATACCTTCCATAAATTACATCGCCCGCCCTCACTACATCTTTGTCATAGCCGCTCTTTTTTTTATAAGCTTCCCCCACGCCTCGCATGCTGAAATGCATCCCATGACCGAGGTGCAAAACGGGGTTTTTCACCTGGCCCAGGCGAACCTGGTTTTCACCGCGGAAACATTCTATACCGACCGGTTTATCGATAAGGACCAGGCGGAAGAGTTTGCCCAGGCCTCAAGGACCGAGCCGTACCTTCCCGCCGATCAGGACAACTATCCGTTCAGCCTGATCGATCATAACGCATTGGGCTCCGACCTGGATATTGTCTATGCCTATAATTCCTTTCACTGCTGCCCCTACCCGGCCAAGGCTTATCTGAGCCGCCATAATATCTCCATTGCGGATTACACCGACCAGAAATCCCCGCCGGCGATTTTCTATAATGTGATCACCGCCAATGACCCCTATCACAATGAGCGGGTCAGGGCAATCTACTGGAAATTCAACAACTCCGAGGTTTATCAGAACGAGGTTCTGCATAACAGCATTACCCCCAGAGAAATCCGCTATACACGGGTTGAGGTGCCGGGGCCTTGCCCGGGGGTGGTCCGGTATGCATATGCAGCCGAAATCCCCGAAAAGTGTTACGGCGGTTATATGTTGGACGCCTATGTGAAGGTGATATCCGGATGCTGGGCCGTATGGCATAGCAAAGCCCATCCGCCCTGCGAACCGCCAGAGGAGATCCCGATGCCGGAGAGCCCCTGCCCGGGGGTTGTGACTTCCAAAAAAGAAATCTATCAGGTGATTCTGCTTCCCATGACCTATCCGCCCTTCTCCTGTGGCAAAGCGCCCTCTCCCGAGGAGGAGTCCGGGCCCTGCTGCGGCGTCGTCAGGTATGTGCCTGAGACCCAAAAAACCTACATGCTTCCCACCGGAATGACCTATGCGGACGAGGCCGGTCCTCCTCCTGCCCCGCGGTCCAATCCGCAATGCGACTTTTGCCGATGATAAACCGCACGTAAAAAATTGATATTTTTGTTGACATTCATAAAACAACGAAATAGCGTCACGCTTTTTTCTTGCAGCGGTTTATCAGCAACCGGAAAGAGCTTCATCCAATGACTTACGGCACACAACAGATCAGAAACATCGGGATCAGTGCGCATATTGATTCCGGAAAAACCACCCTCACCGAAAGGATGCTTTACTTGACCAAACGGATTCACCGGATCCACGAGGTCAAGGGCAAGGACGGTGTGGGCGCCACCATGGATTCCATGGAGCTTGAAAAGGAGCGCGGGATCACCATCGCTTCCGCCGCGACCTTCTGCGAATGGGACAACCACAGGATCAACATCATCGACACGCCCGGCCATGTGGATTTCACCATCGAGGTGGAACGGGCCCTGCGGGTGCTTGACGGCGCGATCCTGGTGCTCTGCGCGGTGGGAGGGGTGCAGTCCCAGTCGATCACGGTGGATCAACAGATGAAAAGATACGGAGTGCCGTGCATCGCCTTTGTGAACAAGTGCGACAGAAGCGGCGCGGACCCGTTTCAGGTCATGGATCAGATAAAAAAAAAACTGGGCCATAACGCCGTGGCCATGCAGATCCCCATCGGGCTTGAGGCCGAACATGAAGGGGTGATCGACCTGATTTCCATGAAAGCGCTCTATTTTGATGGGGAGTTCGGCGAAATCCTTCGAATCGAAAAAATCCCCGATTCACTTCTGGAATCCGCCCTGAAAAAACGGGAGGAGATGATCGACGCCGCAGCCATGTTCTCCAATGAACTGACCGAAGCGGTGCTGGAAGAAAGGGAGATTCCCGAAGACCTGATCCGCGATGCGGTCCGGCAGGGGACCCTGCAAAGGGCCCTGACCCCCGTCTTTATGGGCTCCGCTTATAAAAACAAGGGGATCCAGCCGTTGCTGAACGCGGTCGTATGGTTTCTGCCCTCCCCGCTGGACGTTAAAAACGAGGCCCTGGATATCGATCACAACGAAAACCCCGTCATCCTGTCGCCCGATGCGCATGCGCCGCTGGTTGCCCTGGCCTTCAAACTCGAAGAAGGGCAATACGGCCAGCTGAGCTATGTTCGCGTATATCAGGGCGCGTTGAAAAAAGGGGATACCGTCATCAATGTCCGCACCCGCCAGAAGGTCAAAATCGGCAGGATTGTCCGCATACACGCCGATAAGATGGAGGATATCGATACAATCTCAGCAGGCCATATCGGCGCCTTTTTCGGAATCGACTGCGCCTCCGGCGACACCTTCAACGCCCCGGGCATCAGTCTTTCCATGACCTCCATGTACATCCCCCAGCCAGTGATCTCCCTTGCCGTAAAACCGAAGGATACCCAGGCCGAAAACAACATGTCCAAGGCTTTAAACCGCTTTTGCAAGGAAGACCCGACGTTTAAAGCGTTTACCCATACCGAAACCGGCGAAACGATCATATCCGGAATGGGAGAGCTCCACCTGGATATCTACATAGAACGCATGAAACGGGAATACAAGGCCGAGATCATCGCCGGCGAACCCAGCGTCGCCTATCGGGAAACCATCACCCAGACGGGCGAATTCGATTACACCCATAAAAAGCAGACCGGCGGCGCAGGCCAGTTCGGCAGGATCGTGGGGTACATGGAACCTGTGGCCGGCGAGGATTTTGTGTTTGAGAACCGGATCACCGGCGGGGCGATCCCCACCCAGTACATACCCGCCTGCGAAAAGGGGTTTCGGTCATGCCTTGAGAAAGGGCCCTGGCTGAAATATCCGGTGACCGGGGTCAAGGTGGTCATTACAGACGGGGGTTTCCATTCGGTCGATTCTTCAGACATGGCCTTTGCCGCTGCCGCCAGGGGTGCCTTTCTGCAGCCCTCCCCAAAGGCAAACCCGGTCTTGAACGAGCCGATCATGAAGGTCGTTATTGAAACCCCGGCCGAGTTCCAGGGAAACGTGATGGGATCGTTGAACAAACGCCGAGGGATCATCATCGGCACCCATGAGGTGGCGACCATGACGGTGATCGAGGCCCAGGTCCCCCTGGCGGAAATGTTCGGGTACGCCACCGCGTTAAGATCCATGACCCAGGGCAAGGCCCAGTTTACCATGGAATTCATCGCCTACAAGCAGGTCCCCAAGGGGATTATGGATGCAATCGCAAAAAAAATCGAAAAAACATAAAAACCGGCACACCGCACCCGAAGCAGGCTGTTCGTGCGTGACCCTGAAAGGGAGAAGCCAAAGGGCTTGACATTAACAAAAAACCGCCGTTGAGGAGGATTCCATGCTAAAAAAAGAGCTGATCCTGAAAGACCCCTTAAAATGCTTGGGGTATGAAACGGAAGAAGGTGTTTCAAACGGAGGCTTTGGCGCGGTTATCGCCAGGGCCGGGGTGGGAAAAACCGCTTTTCTGGTGCAGATCGCCATCAGTACCCTGCTTAAAGGAAACAATGTCCTTCATATCAGCGTCAAGGATCCTGTTGAAAAGGTGAGTTTATGGTATCGGGAAATGTTTCAGAACATCACCAAGCCCTATGCGGCCAAGCAGGCGAGCCAGTTATGGGAGGAACTGCTGGGGCACCGGTTTATTATGACCTTTGAAAGCGAAGGGTTTGATTTCAAAAAGCTGAAAAAAAGGGTGGCGGAACTGAGAACCCAGAGCATTTTTACCCCTCAGACGATTGTCATCGACGGGGCGGTATTTGACAGCGCCCTGCTTCCTGACCTGGTTGCGCTGAAACACCTTGCCCGCGCAAACCGGGAAACCATCTGGTTTTCGATCCGTACCCACCGGCATGAAGCCTTGGACCCCGCCAGCCTGATTCAACCGCCCGAAGGCGGGTCGGACACGCTTTTTGATATCGTTATTCAGCTTATTCCTGAGAAAGAACGGATACGGATTAAAAGCGTTACCGCCGGCCACAAGGGTTCAGACGCCGGATCGAAGCTTTTCCTTGACCCATCCACCATGCTGATCCAAGAGGATTAAATAAATTAAAATAAAAGTTTAGTAATTTTAGAATATTAAATAATGAAACTTAAACTGATACTTTAAATTTTTCCCCTGATATTCTCCCCGAACACACCCATATTTTTGAAAAATTTTATGACAAATGAGGTAATTGCAAAACTATAAAAACGAA
>CAZFWD010000111.1:0-6800 GCA_964522535.1 uncultured Desulfonema sp. | reverse complement strand
CATGATCGAGCCCATTTTTGTTTTTACGGTTTCTTCATTTTTACACTTGCTTAAAATCGGAGTTGATTGTATAAACATTCAAACTGTCATGACCGATGTTATCGAAGAGAAAAAACAAAGAGAGACTAAACTTAACCTTTACGTTTAACCGGAGGTGCGCGCATGAAAAAATGTTTGAGTGTGATATTGGTTTTGTTGATTGCGGGTATTCTTTGTCCGTCAGGCCTGATGGCGGAGGATGTCATGACCCAGGCCGAAGAGGTCGTGGAGCAGGTCCAGGAGGCCATCCCCCAGGTCGAGGAAGCCGCGCCCCAGGCGGCGCCGGTCGATGTGTTCACCCAGGCGGACGCGTTTCTGGAGGCGGAGAGCGTGGAAAACTGCAAGAAGGCGCTGGATATATGCCTTGGGGTCATAGACAAGCATGCCAATGATTACAGGGCGAACTGGATCACGGCCAAGGCCTTTCGGGAATACGCCAATGAGGTAAAGAAGACGGAGCGCGCGGGCTGGGAGGAGATCTGCAAGGTGAACGGGAAAAAAGGCATGGCCTACGCGGAGAAGGCCATGGCCCTTGAGCCCGACAGGCCGGAGGGATACTACTGGTACGGAATGAATGTGGGGAGCTATTCGGACGGGGTAAGCATTCTGACCGCATTGAGAGAAGGATTGAAAAACAAGACCCAGGATAGCTTCGAAACCGCCTATAAGCTGGATAAGACGTATGACAAATCAGGGCCGGTCATTGCCCTGGGCCGGTTCTGGCAGGTCCTTCCCTGGCCCCTGAGGGACCGGGATAAATCTCTGGAATATTATCGAGAGTATCAGAAAATGGGGTTCTACAACGATCCGGAGACCGTGGAGGGCAGGATATACCTGGCTGAGCTTCTGATCGATATGGGCGGCAGGAAAAATAAGGCCGAGGCGAAGCAATTATTAAATGAGGCGCTTGATATTTCCCAGGATCGATACTGGCGGAAACAGGCCAAAGCGCATTTGGCAAATTTATAGAAGGCAAAGCTTATTTTTAGCGGTACATGCTTTTGAATGACCCGGATTTTTATTTATAAATCCGGGTCATCCCACCAGTACCATCCTTAAATCCATCACGTTGGTACCGGTCGGGCCGGTGAACATCAGGCCGCCGGTTTTTTTGAAGAAGGTGTAGCTGTCGTTGTTTTCAAGAAAGGGGTGCGGGTTCACGCCGTGGGCCAGCGCATTTTTGATGCTGGCTGAATCGACGATGGCGCCCGCGGCATCCGTGGGTCCGTCGGTGCCGTCCGTGCCCGCGCTGAGAACGACCATGTTTTTCTCGTTTTGAATTTCCATTCCGGCGACCAGCGCGAATTCCTGATTCCTGCCGCCCATTCCATCGCCTTTGACGGTCACGACGGTTTCCCCCCCGGAAAGGACGCAGGCCGGCGGCGCCACGGGGTTTGCGGTTTTGCGGATTTCCTTTGCAATGGCGGCATGAAACCGGGCCGCGTTTCGCGTATCCCCTTCAATCATGGACGACAGGATCAGCGGCTGATACCCGAGGGATTCGGCCTTTGAAGCGGCCGTGAACAGGGCTGCGGCATTGCTCCCGATGATCCGGTTGAAGGTGTGTTGAAAGACCGGGTCGCCCGGCTTGGGGGTTTCCGGGATTTTCCCCGCGGCCCCTTTTTGGATGTGGGCGGTTACGGTTTTCGGAATCCTTCGCGTAAGTCCATAGGATCGCAAAATCTCCACGCAGTCGTTGAAGCTGCTGGGGTCCGGGACCGTCGGCCCGGAGGCGATGATATCCAGGGAGTCGCCCACCACATCCGACAGGATCAGGCTGATCAGCGTGGCCGGGCAGGCCTTTTTCGCCAGGAGGCCTCCCTTGATCGCGGAAAGGTGCTTTCTGACGACGTTTATTTCTTGAATGGAGGCGCCGCAGGAGAGCATGGTCGCGATGGTTTTCTGTTTATCGGCCAGGGAGATCGGCCCCGCGGGCAGGGGCATCAGGGCGGAGCCTCCGCCGGAAATCAGGCAGATGACCAGATCGTTTTTATCGGCTTTTTCCGCGAGCCGAAGAATGGCCCCGGCGCCCCGCAGCCCGTTTTTATCCGGTATGGGGTGCCCGGCCTCGATGAGCTTAATTTTTTTCAGGTTTGCGGTATGATCGTATTTGACGGTGATGATGCCGCCTGTGATTTTTGGCAGCAAGAGTTTTTCCATGGCCGCCCCCATTCGGGCCGAGGCTTTTCCCGCGCCTAGAATATACAGATTTTTGTATCGGGTTAAATCAAAAGGGGTCTTATCGATCCAAAGGGTTTGCCCCGCGAGGCGGCAGTGTTTTTTGATCGCCCTGTCGGCTAAAACCGCCTTGACGCCGCTGTTGAAGATGGCGACAGCGTCTTTGCGCATGCGGGCGAGGTTTTTTTTGAAAGGGCGCGGCATGAAGACAAAGGTCCGGTCTGAGGGGTTTTGCGCGTTATGTTTTGGCCTTCTGGGGCTCTGTTTTTTTTGCTGTTTTCGGGGCTTCTTTTTTGGGCCTGGATTTCTTTTTTTTCAGGCACTTTTTGTCCTTTCGCACAAACGCGCAAAGCTTGGGATTATAGTACTCCTTGCAGTTTAACGGATTATACAGCGGACATTCAGGATGTTTTTTTGACATATCAACACGGTTCCTTTAAAATAATTTCGTATTATTATATATCCTAGAATCCAAAATTTAACAAGTCGTATCTCTACGCCGATATGCTTTGGCGTGCGGACTACCTTTTGACAATTTTCGTCGAAGATGTCATGCATGGAACAGGCCCGGCCGCGAAAGGGTGCGAGTGCCGGGCGGATTTTTTTAAGGATCCGGCTTTAATGAACGCTTACGAAAAATTAAAATCAGGACTGCTTGAGATCAACCAGCGGGTTTTGTCGCTGCTGAACCTGGCGAATGCGACCCCCGGGACATCCCGGCGTCCCTTTGGCGAATGGGAAGATATATGTCACAGCATCGCGCGCCAGCTATCCGAGGAATCGATCCGGATCGCGGTGATCGGGGCCATCAAGTCCGGAAAGTCCACCCTGATTAATTCCATATTTTCAGGGGATTATCTCAAGCGGGGGGCCGGGGTCGTGACCTCCATGGTCACCCGGGTTCGGCGGGGGAAACGGCTTAAGGCCGCCCTTTATTTTAAATCCTGGCATGAGATCAACGCCGATATCGACCGCTCCCTGGTGCTCTTTCTCTCCATGGAATGGCGCTCCCGCAAGGAGGGGTTTGATATCCGCAATGATTCGGACCGGGCCGAGCTGCAAAAGGCCCTGGGCTCCCTTGAAACCAAGCAGCTCATCCGCAACGACATGCGCAACCTGGACAGCCTTTACCTGTCGTCCTATTTAAAGGGGTATGACCGGGCCAAGGGGTTTCTGTCATCGGAGCGTCTGAAACAGGAATATGTGGATGCGGAGTTTTCCGCGCACCGGGATTTTTCCGGCAATGAGGTGCTGTCGTTTTTTTTAAAGGATATCGCCCTTGAGATCGATACCGGCATCATCGACCGGAGCATCGAGATCGCGGACTGTCAGGGGAGCGATTCCCCCAACCCGCTCCACATGGCCATGATTCAGGATTACCTGCTTCAGGCCAATCTGTTGATTTATGTGATCAGCAGCCGAACCGGCATCCGCCAGGCGGATATCAATTTTCTGTCTATGATCAGAAAAATGGGGCTTATCGAGCATATCATTTTTGTGGTCAATTTTGATTTTTCCGAGCATGAATCCCTCGCCGACCTTGAAGCGGTGGCGGAGAAAATCAATGAAGATCTGAAAACCATAAAAAAAGATCCCGAGGTATACACCTACAGCGCACTGTTCAGCCTTTTTTGCGCCCTGGAGGAGACGCTTCCGCCCAGGGACCGGCAGCGGCTTGCCCAGTGGCGGGGAGACGCAGCGCTTGTCTCGCATTCCCAAATGCAGGAGGAGCGGTTTTTAACCCGGCTGCGGCAGGTGGTGACCCGGCAGCGGTATGCCTTGCTTTTAAAGAGCCATTTGGAGCGGTTGAAGATGATCGTTTCCGGGCTGGGCAAATGGATCGCGGTGAACCAGGATATTCTGACCAAGGGAGCTGATGAAACCTCACAGATGCTGAAAAAAATAAAGGCGCAGCAAAAGAAGACCGATCGGGTGAAATCGATTGTCAAGAACACCCTTGAGGGGGCCATGCAGCAGATCAAGCGCGAGATCAAGACGAATGTGGACCGGTTTTTCGACGCCCGGTCCGGAGAGGTGGTTCCGGATTTGATCGCGTTTGTGGGCGGGTATACCATAGGGTTCGATCAATACCGGGAAAGGCTCGCGGCATCCGGGTTTACCGACACCCTTTATCTGGTTTTTCAGGAATTCAAGCACGGCATTGATACCTTTATGGCCGAGAACGTCAATCCGAAGATATTCAGCTTCGTCAAGGTTGAAGAAGAAAAGATCGAGGAATTTTTCAGTTCCGTTTCAGGGCCCTATGAGACCATGGCCCATGAGGCGCTGGTGGAATACAACGCCGCCTTAGAAGGCGTGGGACCGGGGGTTTCCGAAAAGGATCAGCGGGGGATGCCCCTGGTGGATATCAAGACATTGAAACAAAGCAGTCGTCTGGAACTGCCCCCGGCGTCCGCCACCATGAATTACAGCACCGCCATCAAGACCGAGGCGATCATGCGGCTGGGGCTGTATAATTTTGTAAAGGAACTGAGGCGGTTGTTCCGGCGACCGGCAAAGGATGAAACGGAAAACGCGCTTGCCGCGCTCAAGGACGCGGTCGCCCGAATGAAGAAGGAGACCGCGGGAAGCCTGATTTTTCATTTCAAGAACTACAAGGAGAACATCAAGTTTCAGTATCTCCTGCACCTGGTGGACACGGTATCGGATCACCTGTATCGTGTGTTGATGGAACGGTTTCATGACTATACCGAGGACCTTTCCGCCCTGACCCATTCGACCTCGAAAAAACAGGTGGACAAGGCGCAACTGTCCGCCTCCCTGGAAGCGATGTCGCAGCAGGCCGGCGAGATACAGGGTCTGATCGGCCGGTTTGATGAAGCCTTCAACCGCGCCTTTGATTGAGCGGCCGCGAATTTGTGTATTGTCTTTTTTTGTTGTTTTTTGTATATATTGGTTAAAAAATGTGAAGTGACCTAAAGTGTGAAGTGACTAAAGTTATGGTTAATGCCTCCGGCATTGTCATTTTTAAACTTTAGGCACTTTAGTTCACTTTAGTCACTTAAGGCACTTTCTTTTCCGGAGGGTTTATGGAGGGCGAACCCAGGACAAGGGCGGCCTTGATCAGTGCCGCTGTTTCCATATTTCATGAAAAGGGGTTTCAAAAGACCCGGGTATCGGACATCGTGTCCGCCGCGGGGGTCGCCCAGGGAACCTTTTACAACTACTTCCCCTCCAAGGAGGAGATATTCCGCGAGATCTGCAACGATTTCATGAACCAGGTCAAGCGGCTCTTCGTGGAGCGCACCGATCACCTGTTTGACGGCAACACCGCCGCTGAGGTTCGGGAGAGCGTTCACCGGATCGTTCGCGATGTCTTTGTGATTTACCGGGATAACCTGGCGGTCGCCGAGTTGCTTTTTCGGGAGGGGATCGGAAACGGCGGGCTTTTTAAGGAGATTTACGAGGATATCCTGTCCATATTTCTGGACCTGATCAAGGTTCAGGTGGAGGAGGGGACCCGGAAGGGGTTTCTGCACATCGAGGACGCGGAGATCGCGTCCGTGATCCTGTTCGGTCTTTTTGAGCGGACCCTGTTTTATTTTATGCTGGTGCGCCAGAATGTGGATATGGAAAAGCTCGAGCGGATACTGATCGATTTTATTTTAAAGGGGCTGTCGTTTGATTTTAGCGCCTCCGCGATCAGACCATGAGCCCGGGCTGACGGTCATTTTTTGGTTTACCGGTTGAGATGCGCTGCCGCCTGTTCCCAGGCCCGCGCGCAGGTGGCATAGGAAAACCCCCGGCGGCGCAGAAAATCAACGGCCTTTTTTTGAAACGCCTTTTTTTCAAGGGTTTTCCATTGTTTTATCTTCGGCAAGAGGGCTTCCCAGGCGGCCCTTTCCTCGTCATAACCATCCAGGACCGTCTTGATAATCGCTTCGGAAATTCCCTTGGACTTAAGCTCAAATCTTAAGGCATAGGCCCCCCTGGGCCGAAAGCGAAGCCGGTTTTCCACAAAAAGGCGCGCAAACGCCGCGTCGTCTATCAGTCCGTGTGTTTCAAGCCGGTTGACCGTGGTGGTGATGGTTTCGAGGGAAAAATGTTTTCCCTCAAGGTATCTTTCGATTTCGGCGGCGCTTCTGGGCCTGAATTTTAAAAAATGAAGCGCCCGGCCGTAGGCCGTTTCCTGTTCGTCCGCCTTTTTTAATTGGTCGATCCGATTCGGGCGGATCTCGTCTCCTTCACGAATATCTGCGGCCAGCGCCCTGCTTATGGAAAACGCGTATTGCCCGTCGATGAAGATATTGATGCGGTTTTTATTTTTTTTTTGACTGGTGATGGCGGTGATGCATGGGGGCATGCGATCCTCGGAAGGACGGCGGAACAGCCCGTGGCCGGGTCAGGCGGACGCCCGAGGCTCCTGGGCGCTGTCCGGTTTCAGGTTGGCCAGTTCATTTAACGCCTTGCGGATATCCCGGGTGCCCTCGGTGAATATGCGGTGAATGGAGGCATGCTGCTGCCTTATCCGGCGAATCGGAATGCGGGCTTCGGTTTTTTCAAGGTATGCGTAAGCCAGGTTGCGCACCGCCTGCCAGCTGTCCCGTCTGGCCTGGGTGTTT
>CAZFWD010000110.1:0-5521 GCA_964522535.1 uncultured Desulfonema sp. | reverse complement strand
CCCGTATTACCGCGGCTGCTGGCACGGAGTTAGCCGGTGCTTCCTTCAGTGGTACCGTCAATGCAATATGGTATTGACATACTGCAGGTTCTTCCCACTTGACAGAGCTTTACGACCCGAAGGCCTTCATCACTCACGCGGCGTTGCTGCGTCAGGCTTTCGCCCATTGCGCAAAATTCCTCACTGCTGCCTCCCGTAGGAGTCTGGACCGTGTTCCAGTTCCAGTGTGGCTGATCATCCTCTCAGACCAGCTACCCATCGTCGCCTTGGTAGGCCATTACCCTGCCAACAAGCTAATGGGACGCGGGCTCATCTTCAAACAACAGCTTCCAGGGAGAGGCTGTCTTTGATCCATACACCCGAAGGGGTATGGATGTTATCCGGTATTAGCACGCCTTTCGGTGGGTTATTCCGAATTCGAAGGCAGATTACCCACGCGTTACTCACCCGTGCGCCACTTTACTCGCCAAAAGCAAGCTTTCGGCTTTCTCGTACGACTTGCATGTGTTAAGCACGCCGCCAGCGTTCATTCTGAGCCAGGATCAAACTCTCCAATTAATATGGATAAATCAACGTAAGACCCAACTCCAAAACGTCACTATTTAGTTTTCAAAGATCAAGGCATTGATTTTATTAAAAAAATCAATCTATCGGCCCATTGTTCCTAAATCCGGAAACAATTTTTATATATATGCCTTTAAACCCTGTCTGTCAACAAAAATCTAAGGGTTAAACAACTTTTTTTTCGCCCATGGTATTCAGCGCCCGTGCTGAATGAGAACGGCAGGTTTTATACACTGAGACGCGCGTTGTCAACCTTAAAATTAATAATTTTCTGATTTTTTTCAAGCGGCCGACAGATTTTTTATAACTTCTTGAATACATTCATATATAGAAATAATTTGCTCCCCGGTAATGCAATAGGGGGGAAGGATGTAGAGCACGTTGCCCAGGGGGCGCAGCAAAAACCCCTTATCCAGAAACCGCTGCCGAAGCGCCGGTCCGATGGCGCTTAAATAGCCGGGTTCGCCGTTCCCGACGACATTGACCGCGGCGATGGTGCCGCATATCCGGTGACAGGCCAGCCGGGGATGATCCTGAAGCAATGCCATGCCCCGTTCATGCCATGCCTGCATGCCCATAAACCGGCGCTTTTCCTTCTCAAGCAGATCCAGGGAAGCAATCCCGGCGGCGCACCCGAGAGGGTTTGCGGTATAGGAATGGCCGTGGTAGAAGGTTTTATAGGGATCCTCATCATAAAAGGCATTAAATATTTTTTCGGTACATACGGTGGCGCCCAGGGGCATGAAGCCGCCGGTAATCCCCTTGGACAGGCAGAGAATGTCCGGGGTGGTTTGGGCCTTCCGGCAGGCGAAAAAGTCCCCGGTGCGGCCGAACCCCACCATGACTTCATCATAAATAATCGGAATATCATATTTTTTTAAACAATCATGAAGGGACCTCAGAAACTGCGGCCGGCACATGCGCATGCCGCCGGCGCCCTGAACCAGGGGCTCGATGATTAAAGCCGCGTAGCTTTGCGGGTTTTTGGCCAGCAGGTTATCTATGACGGCCAGGGATTTTTCCTCCTTTACGGAAACCGCTGAATCATTCAACCAGGTTTCCGGATAGGGCAGAAAATCCACATCAAGCAGCACCTCCTTAAAGGCGCGAGTAAACACCGACCGCTGCCCCACCGACATGGCGCCGAGGGTATCCCCGTGATAGGCCCCTTCAAAGGCAAGAAACCGGTTGCGCCCCTTGATCCCGAGGTTTTTCCAGTACTGAAACGCCATTTTCAGTGCCACCTCCACCGAGGTGGATCCGTCGTCCGAGTAAAACAGGCGGGCAAATCCCTTCGGCAGAAGGGCCAAAAGGCGGCGGGCCAGTTCTTCCGCGGGTTCATGGGTCAAGCCGGCATAGATCACCTGCTCCAGTTTCAGGGCCTGGTTATAAATGGCCTTTGCAATCTCCTGCCGGCAGTGGCCGTGCAGGGTGACCCACCAGCTGGAGATGCAGTCCATGAGCCTGCGGCCGTCCGAAAGCTCAAGAAACACCCCGCTTCCCGACCGCACCTGAAGCGGTTCCGGCATGCCCTTGAGCGGCGTAAACGGCGGCCAGACCGGAGACAGGCATCTTTTTTCATCATTATCATTCATCGATGAAATACCGGACAAAAGCCTCACTCAGCCCCGAAGGGGTCATTTTTTTTATAACATCGACCTCCCAGACCCTGACGCGGCCGTAGTGCTCCACCGCAGCCCGGTTGATGTCGTTTTTCGGGCCGTTCATCACCACCCCCAGCACCTCAAGCCGGTTCCGCCGCAACTGCTCCAGTGAAAGCAGGGTATGGTTGATGGTCCCCAGGGAACTCCGGGCCACCAGAAGCACCGGAAGCTTCAGCCGAACCATGAGATCCGTCATCAGATGTTTGCGGCTTAACGGCACCATAACCCCCCCGGCCCCCTCCACGACCAGATGCGAAAACCCGAAAACCCTTGGAAGGCGGACCTTCGACAGCGCAATCCGAATGCCGTCTGCTTCAGCAGCGGCATGGGGGGAAAGGGGCATCCTCAGCCGGTAGGCCTCCTTAAAAAAATGGCTGTCCGGCAGCCCGGTGGTTTTTCGAACCCAGTCCGTATCGATTTTCGAAAGGCCGCTCTGAATCGGCTTCCAGTAGGCCGCCTTCAGACCGGCGGCCAACACGGCGCAGACCACCGTTTTGCCAACGCCGGTGTCGGTTCCGGTGACAAAAAACCGGCCGGGAAAATCCGCTGGCATCAGGTTCTTCTCCATTCGTAAAAGGCATGGATCAGACGGTCGATGTGGGAGCGCTCATGCAGGGCGGACAGCGAGATGCGTATCCGGGACCCGCCTTCAGTCACCGCGGGCGGTCGAATGGCGACGGCCAGAAGGCCGTTTTGCTCAAGCCGGCCTGAAACGCACAAGGCATCCGGCTCATTTCCGACGATCACCGGGATGATCTGAGTGGATGATTCGCCCGTATGCCATCCCATCGAATTTAATTCCCGGCGAAGCATGGCAGCATTCCGGGCCAAAAGCTCCCGTTCCTTATCCATGGAGGGAATCAGGTCAAGGGCGGCGTCTATGGCGCCGACCACCGGCGGCGGCAGGGCGGTGGAATAAATGAGTCCAGCGCAGCGGTTCACCATGTATTCCTTAAGCCTTTGACTGCAGGCCAGGTACGCGCCGAATGACCCGCCGCCTTTGCCGAAGGTTCCCATGACCATATCCACACGCCGGCCGCAGGTCAGCCCCATGCCGCGATCCCCGAAAACACCGGTGGCATGCGCTTCATCGATGATCAGGAACCCCTCATACCGAGCCGCCAGGGTTTCCAAGGCATCCAGATCGCACCGGTCCCCCTCCATGCTGAATACCGATTCGGACACGATTAAAACCCTGGAAAACCCCTTATTCCGATGCTCACCCAGCAGCTGCTCCAGGTGGTTCATATCGTTATGGCGGTAGACGACAACGGCGCAGCCGGCCAGCCGGCAGCCCTGAATCAGGCTGTTGTGATTAAACCGGTCCGAAAAGATGACGGTGTTGCGGTCGGCCAGGGCGGGGATCATCGACAGGTTGGCCTGAAACCCGGAAGAAAGCAGCAGGGCGGCCTCCATCTGTTTCAACCGGGCCAGTTTCTCCTCGACCCGGTCAAAGCATTCATAGTTCCCGCAAACCAGGCGGGAAGCGGTGAAACCGGCGCCGTAGGTCCGAAGATACGCCGCGGCCCGCTCCAGGACAACCGGATGCCGGGAAAGCCCCAGGTAATCATTGGAACAGAAATTGATCAGCGGGCGTTCTCCCGCACGCACCATGACGCCGGAAGCGGGGGCAAAGCTTCGCAGCCGCCGCAGCCGGTTTTGATCCCGTCTTCGGGAAAGGGCGGCTTCAACAAATCCGTATGTTGCATGTTTTCGCACCGAGCCCTGTCAGCGTGGGGAATAGAATTGTTTAATCAAGGAAACCACCCAGCCCTGCTGGTCGCTTGTAAGCTCAGGAAATATCGGCAGCGCCAGCGTGTGCCCGGCGGCATGCTCGGATACCGGAAAATCCCCGGCCTGATATCCCAAGTCCGCAAAACAGGTTTGCAGGTGCAGCGGCACCGGATAATAGATTTCGGTGCCCACGCCGTTTTCCGATAGATATTGCCGCAGCTCGTCCCGGCGGTCCGGCACCGCGATGACAAACTGATTGTAGATATGACGGGTCTGCTTTTCCACGGGCAAGCCGATGACGGCCGAAAGCCCGGCTTCTTCAAACAACCGGCGGTAGGTTTGCGCGTTACGCTGCCGGGCGGCGGTCCACTGGTCAAGGTATTTGAGTTTGATGAATACGATGGCGGCCTGAAGGGCATCCAGCCGGAAATTACCGCCGATGTAACGGTGATAATACTTGGGATCAGAGCCGTGCACCCGCAGTATTTTCAGTTTTTCATAAAGTGCCTTCGAATTCGTGGTGACGATGCCGCCGTCACCGAAACCGCCCAGGTTTTTTGAAGGAAAAAAGGAAAAACAGCCGAGCTCCCCCATGGACCCGGCGCGCCTGTTTCGATACTCGGAACCGATGGCCTGGGCCGCATCCTCGATCACCATCAGGCTGTTTGCCTCGGCGATTTCCAGCACCGGATCCATCTCCGCGCATTGACCGTACAAATGCACCGGAATGACCGCTTTCAGGGTCTTGCGCATGGCGGTCGGCATGCTTTTGATCACCGTCTCAATCCGGTCCGAAGAAATATTATAGGTATCCGGTTCGATATCCGCAAACACCGGAATGGCCCCCAATCGACTCACTGCACCAGCGGTGGCAAAAAAGGTATAGGGCGGAACAATGACCCGGTCGCCGACCGCGATGCCCGCGGCCATCAGGGAGAGCAGCAGCGCATCCGAACCGGACGATACGCCCACGGCGTATGTTGTCGCGCAGTATTGCGCGATTTCCGCTTCCAGTTTTTCCACATGAGGGCCGAGAATAAAATACTGACTTTCGTAGATCTCTTGAGTGACCCGAAGGCATTCATCTTTAATGGTCCGGTACTGGGCTTTTAAATCAAGCAGAGGAACCTGCATATCGCTCACCTGTTATTCGATGCGCCGGGCATGGGGTTTTGCGATTTTCCCCGGGCAAACTTTTTCCCTCGGTTGTTTTGCACCGGCGGTGATGGAGCAACGGGCAAGCAAAGGGTCTTCACCGCCGGATACCCCAGCAGCCGATCGATCTCCCGTCTCAGGCTCCCGCCGGCCCTGAGCCGCGTCAATTCGGGCAGCTCCATGACGGCCTCGGTCTTTTGGGGGATGACCAGATGAAGATACCCCCTGCAGTTTCCGGGGTATGATTTAAGAATCCCCTTAAGATGCTCAAGCTCTGCCGGCGTCGTCCTTTCCAAATCTACCGTGATATGCATGCTGGCGGTCCAGGTCTCTTCCGCCTTGTCAACGGGAACGACGCTGTCCGCGATAATTTTTACCGTTTTTTCGTTTTTCTGCACCCGGCC
>CAZFWD010000109.1:0-6442 GCA_964522535.1 uncultured Desulfonema sp. | reverse complement strand
ATGGTGTGGGAATCCCATGAGCCTCAAACTCCTTATGACATTGTACGGCGATGAAGTCGCGCCCCGGTTTGATCTTACCACGGAGGTGCTCATCGCGGTTATAGGGGAAAAAGGAAAAAACCGAGAAGAACGGATTGTCGTGCTGCCCCGGGTCTCAGCCGAGCACCTCTGTCATTTCATTTTAACGGAAGGGGTCCGGGTCGTTATCTGCGGCGGTATTGAAGAGGAATATTTTCAATATTTGACCTGGAAACGCATCAAGGTTTATGATTCCGTCATCGGGCAGTGGCAGGCGGCGCTTGCCCGCTATAAGGATGGGTCGCTTCAACCCGGAGCTATCCTTTATGACCGTCGAGGGAGGGAGAATGCAGGGAAACCCTAAAACACAGCGCGCTTCCGACTCTGCAAAAGCACCTAAAAAGCAGGTAAAGACCCTATCTCCCCGGTATTCCAAGCTCCGCTGGAATATGATCCTCATCATGACCCTGGTCACCCTGGTGCCCTTGACGCTCATGGTGGTGGCCAATTCCATTCAGTATCAGTCGAATTTGAAGATCGAACGCATTAATCCCATGCGGACGATCGTCAACAAGGTGACCCACTCCTTTGAGCTGTTTCTGGAGGAACGGCTCTCCGCCCTTCATTTTATCGCCTCTGCGTATTCTTTTGAGGATCTCTCGGATCAGGCCGCTTTAAACCGGATTTACCGGATTCTGCGGGAAAAATTCGGCGGCTATGTGGATCTGGGATTGATCAATGCCCAGGGCATTCAGGTCAGCTATGCCGGTCCCTACAGCCTTTTGAACAGGGACTATTCCGAGCAGCAATGGTTCCAGGAGGTGCGGATCAGGGGAATATACATCAGTGATGTATTCATGGGGTATCGGGGGTTTCCGCACATCGCTCTGGCTGTGGAACACCTCTCGCCCGATGGAAGCTCGTGGGTGCTTCGCGCCACCATGGATACCCAAAAATTCGGCGATCTGATCGCCGCCATCGGCCTTGAACAGGTCAGCGATACCTTTGTCATCAATCAGGCTGGGGTGCTTCAGACCGATTCAAAGAATTACGGGAAAGCCCTGGAAAAATGCGCGCTGGATATCCGAGGCGAGGGTACCGGCACCTATGAAGCGGAACTCATCGACCCTCATGGTCGCGAGGTCCTGACCATTGTTTCGAATTTCATAAAATATGATTTCATACTGGTGATGGTCATCCCCCGGGCGGTCGTGATGCGGTCATGGTATTCATTGAATAAGGCGCTGTTTTCCTTTTATCTGATCAGTGTGATCGCCATTCTTCTGGTTATTTTCTGGGTGACCAGCCGTCTCGTCAGGCAAATCCGGGATGCGGACGAAAGACGCGAGGCGGCGTTTCGAAATCTGGAATATACACAGAAGCTGTCCTCCATCGGCAGGCTGGCGGCCGGGGTGGCCCATGAAATCAACAATCCCCTTGCGATTATCAACGAGAAGGCCGGTTTAATCCAGGACCTGGTCGCGCGTGATCAGCATCATGATCCCGATAAGCTGTTAAAGCAGAGCGCGTCCATTCTTCAATCCGTCAATCGATGCAGATCCATCACCCATCGCCTGTTGGGTTTTGCCCGCCGGATCGGGGTCCAGTATGAGATGTTGGATGTCAATGAGGTCCTTCGGGAGACCATGGGGTTTTTAGAAAAAGAGGCGTTGTTCCGAAACATTGACCTTCAGTGTCAACTGGCCGAAGACCTTCCGAAAATTTCTTCGGACCGGGGCCAGCTTCAGCAGGTGTTTTTGAACATTTTAAGCAATGCGTTTGCGGCGGTGGATCAGGGCGGACAGGTGGTTTTGCGGTCATGGAGGGAAAATGCCGATACCCTGGCGGTTTCCATCAAGGATAACGGCCAGGGCATGTCCGAAGAGACCCTAAATAACATTTTCGAGCCCTTTTTTACCACCAAAAAGGAGTACGGCACCGGCTTGGGGCTGTCCATCACCTATGGTATCGTTAAAAAACTGGGCGGAGACATCAAGGTCAGCTCCAAGCTTGGTGAAGGCTCGGTGTTTACGGTTTATTTACCCCAACGGCAGGGAGATTAAGATGAATGTTTTGAAGGTGTTGCTTGTGGATGATGAGGAGGAGTTTGTTGCCACCCTGGCGGAAAGACTGAGTCTTCGTGGGATTGAAGCCCAAATCGCCACGGAGGGCGAGGGCGCGTTGGGGATCCTTGAAAAGGAAAGATTCAGCGTCATTGTTCTGGATGTGATGATGCCCGGCCTGGGGGGGCTGGAGGTCCTTCAGCGGATTCAAGGGCGCGGCATTGAAACCCCGGTTATTCTGCTCACGGGCCACGGCTCCACGAAAGACGGAATTGAAGGGATGCGCTACGGCGCCTTTGATTATCTGATGAAGCCGATTGATATTGACGAGCTGATTTCAAAGATGAAGGAGGCCGTTGATCGTTCGGCATAACCCCTGTTAAAAGAGGCAGCCATGGAAACCCTTACGGATGAGGATGTTGTTTTTTTCGGCAAATTGACCGCGGGTCTGACCCACGAGATCAAGAATATCCTGGCCATCATCAAGGAGGCCTCCGGGTTGATGGAAGACCTGGCCGCCCTATCCCCCTTACCCGATGCCCGCCATCAGGCAAAATTCAAGACTGCGTTGGAAACCATTAAAACCCAGCTTGTTCGGGGAATCGAGTTGAGCACGGTATTTAACCGGTTCGCCCACTCCCCCGACAAACCGGTTTCGGAAATCAACCTTCACGAGATTGCCGGGCAGGTGGTTGTTCTTGCCCAGCGGTTCGCCCGTCTGAAACATATAAGTCTTGCTCCACCTGGAGATGACGGGGATCGGCGCTTATGCGTTCAAGGCAATTCGGTGTGGGTGCAATTGGCTCTGTTTACCGGCATCGAATGTTGTCTGGAAGTGTTGCCGGGCGGCTCAACCCTGTCGCTGCGGCCTGAAACGCTTGATGCAAGGCCGGGCGTGGTATTGCGCTGCGCGGGGGAGCTTCCGGACCTTGAGGCGTTTCATGCCGCATTTTTGGAAGCCAGCCGCTGGCCGGTACTTTTGGACATTATGACGCGCCTGAAAGGGGAGGTCAGAAAGGAAGCCGCCTTTCATGGTTTTCGATTGCTTTTTGAATAATATGTTTTAATTTGTCTTTTTTTGTTTTAAATCCGTTGTTTCATATTGTTTTATATCGTTTTAAAATTTTTTCCGTTTCCTTCCTTAAAAATATCTAATTCCTTGATAATTATATCATTAAGCGTATGGCATACTCCTTGCCGATTGTTTAACAGGACAGGGTGAACATACTTCAGTGATTCAGGGGTTAAAAAAGGAGGATGCCATGAAAGCGTCTCTGTTTCAAAAGATTGAAAATACCTTTGCGGCCGCGGCGTTTGCCGAAGCGGGCGAGCACGACACGGCGAGACGCCTGGCCGGTCTCAACACCACCGCGTCGTCCAAGGTTCGGGACTTTTTCAGGTTTCTTGAAAAGCAGTTTATGGCCGCCAGCTTTGCCGAGGCCGGATGCGCGGATATGGCCCTTCAATACGTCGATTCGCAACCACGTTGCATCCGCCCCCGCAAAACCCTGGAAACCTTTCTTGAAACCGTCGGCCTGAACAACGCGCGGGTTTGCTACGGATTGGCGCGCATTTAGCCTACCCTTTCATGTTGATGCTTGCGATTATGGGCATTTCCCTGTTGATGGTTGAAACGGAAACCATGTTTCGCATGAACCTGAACAACAGGCTTCAAAGAGAGGGTTTTCGAATTTTTTCCGCGGGCCGGTCGGTGGAGGTCAAGCGGTTGATGAAACGAAAAAAAGTTGATGTTGCCCTGCTTGATTTGTCCTCTCTGAAGCTGGAAGGTCTGCGAATATTGAGAATGATCAAAAAGAGCAATCCGTTGACCGAGGTGATAACGATCAACAATGCCGAAAGCCTGACGCTTTCTATCGATGCCATGAAGCTGGGCGCATTCGACGACCTGCTGATCCCGTTTGACATTCATACGATGATTCGCCGAATCCGGGAGGCCGGTCAACAGACAAAAATAAATATCAGGCAAAGACAGTCATTGCTAAAACGCTACCAGCAGGTTATGATGGCGGTGACGTTTGCTGAAGCGGGCGAACCTGAGACGGCAAAAAAATTTATTGAGAATGCGAACCGAAGCAATGACGGCAAAGGAGAAAACAATGGGCAAGGATAACATTAAAATCCTGCTGGTCGATGATGAAGAGGATTTTGTCAAAACCCTTTCCGAACGGATTCAGATGCGCGCGCTCGGGACCGATGTGGCACTCAACGGCGAAGAGGCGCTGAAGCTTGTCGATAACGAGGTTCCGGACGTCATGGTACTTGATCTCAAGATGCCCGGAATTGACGGCATGGAGGTGCTTCGCCGGGTTAAAAAAGCCTATCCCCAGGTTCAGGTGATCATTCTCACCGGCCACGGATCGGAAAAGGATGAGGAACAGGCTCGTCGGCTAGGCGCTTTCGATTACCTGCAGAAACCGGTAGAGATCGATAATCTGGTGAACAAAATCCGCCGAGCGTATAAGAATAAGATTGAAAAAGCGCTTGTCGCCGCGACGTTTGCCGAGGCGGGTGAGTTTGATACGGCCACGAAAATTCTTGATAAGGACCAGGACAAATAGGGTCCTATCACCCATATAAAGGCATAAAATATTTTTTATTCAAACCGGGGCATAGGGTTCTGCGGGTAAGGGTTCTTTATGCCTTCATTTATATTTTAACTGTGCAGTGTCAGGAGGTTGCTCAAAAGCGGTGATGAAAAAAATTTTTGTAAAAAACTTAATGGTGCCCCTGGAGGAATACGCCACCATCAACGAAAACGCCTCCCTCTATGATGCGGTGATCGTCCTTGAAAAGGCCCAGAAGGCGCACAGCCGGTCGGAAGGGAAATACCCTCACCGGGCCGTTCTCGTCTATGGCCGGAATCATAAAATCGTGGGCAAGCTGAGCCAGTTGGATATCCTCAGAGGACTGGAGCCGAAATATAAGCGCGCAGGCGTTGTTTCCGGAAGAATGATGGCCAGCGGTTTTAGCCAGGAGTTTCTAAAATCTTTGGTTCAGGAGTTTGCCCTGTGGGACAAACCGCTTTTGGATATCTGCAAAAAAGCTACCGAGCTGAAGGTCAAGGACTGCATGTATGTTCCGGATGCGGGCGAATTTGTGGATGCCGACGATTCGCTGGGTGTGGCGATCCATCAGCTCGTGTTGGGGCATCATCAGTCGCTGCTGGTCACGAAGGATAAGGAAATCGCGGGCATTCTTCGGCTGGTGGATGTGTTTAAAGAGGTCTGCGATGCAATCAAGTCCTGCCAGATCTAAATAATCGATGATCATCAAAGGTTCGGATCAGCGCCAGCGAAGGCTGCGGCGTGCAAAAGGGGGTAAAAATGAATATACGCGTACTGTTGGTGGATGACGAACAAGACTTTGTCGAGCAGCTGTCTGAAAGGTTAATTCTTCGGAATTACGATGTCGATGTCTGTTTCAGCGGCGAGGAGGCGGTGGACCGCTTGAAGGAATTGAATTATGACGTGGTCATTCTTGATGTTGCCATGCCGGGAATGGGCGGGACCGAGGCGTTGGGAAGAATCAAAACCATCAAGCCGCTCACCGAGATCATCATGCTGACCGGTCATGCCACGGTCGAAGCCGCCATTGAAGGGATGAAGCGCGGCGCGTTTGATTTCTTGATGAAGCCTTGTGAAACCGAGGACCTGATCGCAAAAATCAACAGCGCCTATGCGCGCAAAGCCGATCAGGAGGAGCGGATTCGAACGGCAAAGGCCAACCGGTATATCGCTTCGCCACGGTCAGTTCTGGAAGATAAGGAATAAATGAATTTTACATAAACACCTCGCCGGAAAAACGAAAACAGGAGCAGTAAGCGATGAGTCATGAAATTCAAGATCAGGGAAGCGGTGGCGGAATTCTCGCCAATAAAACACTCTGGTTGGGTGTCGGCGTCGGCATTTTTATTCTGATCGGTTTTATTCTGCCTACCCCACCCAGCTTGGTTGACGTGATCGATAAAAACGGCATCGCGGATCAGTTCATCCAATGGGAAATCGCGGCGGACCTGGAAGAGGCGGCTGACAAGGCGATGCTGGTTCTGGGCATTATTCCCATGGCGGTTATCTTTTTTGCCACCGAGGCCATTCCCATCGGCCTCACCGGTGTCTTGATGCCTTTTTTGGCCTATTTTCTTCATCTCTTGCCGCGTAAAATGATCGGGAAAACCTTTGCCGGCGACGCCCCCTTGTTTCTGCTGGGGGTTTTGGCGATGGGCGTCGCCGTGGTCGACGTGGGGCTGCATAAACGACTGGCCGCCTGGATTCTTGGATGGACAAAAGGTTTTTTTCTGCCGGTTTTTGTGCTCTGCATCAGTATGGCCGTCCTCGGCTCGT
>CAZFWD010000108.1:0-4790 GCA_964522535.1 uncultured Desulfonema sp. | reverse complement strand
CAGCGTCGGGTATGCCATGTATTATACCTCCGTCACGGTCATTATCGGCTTTTCAATTCTGGTGCTCTCCAACTTTATTCCCACGATTCTGTTCGGGTTGTTGACCGGGCTGGCCATGTTGATCGCGTTGATTTCGGCCCTGACCCTGCTGCCGGCGCTGATCCTTTTGGTTCGGCCGTTTACGCCGAGGGGCGCATGAGGGGTTCGGGAGCGGGGTGTCGTTTTTGAGTAAGCGGACGGTGTTTACGCGGAAGGAGAGTGTTATGCAGTCAGACGGTAAAGACCGCAACCGGGAGGTGTTTCATTTTGACGCCTGCACCCGTTGCGGGGAATGCTTTCATCGGTGTCCCGAGCTTCTTTTGCCCATTGAGATCGCCAAACAGGAAATCACCCGCCTGATCGAAGGGACGGACAGCCGGTATGTGCTGGCCCATTGCACCACCTGTTTTTCATGCAACCTGTTCTGTCCCCATGACTGCCACCCCTACCAGTTGATCCTGGAACGATGGAACGAGCTCTATAAGAAGCGGGGGGCGCCGTATATTTATCGGTTTGTCTGTCCGACCCTGGACAAGAATATCTGGCAGATGCTGGAGATTTTTTTAACCCCCGAAGAAAAGAAGTGGATTGCGGAATGGATGGAAAGAAAACCCGAAGGCGATGTCCTGCTGGTGGGAAATTATGTGCACCTTCTTCCCTTTATTCTCGGCGACAGCCGCTTGCTGGATCATTTCACCCTCGTGGATCTTCTGGATCATTGGGAGTGCGGGGCCTACCTTTACCAGGGCGGTTACCTGGACGAGGTCAGAAGGATAGGGGCGCAATGCATCGATGATTTTAAGGGCTGGGGCGTGAAAACCGTGGTCCCCCTGATCGACGCGGTCCACTGGATGATGGTGAATGTGCTGCCCGAAGAGATGAACCTGCCCCATGAGATCGCGGTGATCAACTTTCACCAATGGCTGCTTCAGAAGATCGACAATAATGAAATCCGCATCACCCATCCGCTGGGCTGGCGGGTAACGGTGCATGACAACTGCTACTCCAAGGCGGGTGGCGGCCGGTACTGGGACCCGCCGCGGGAGATCCTCAAACGGACCGGCTGCGAAATCATCGAGATGGCGCATATTCGGGAAAACGCGCGGTGCTGCGGTTTCGGGGCCGGGGCCTCCTGGGTGAGGCCGATTCATATTCTGTTCGACATCATGGACGTGGCCGGCCGGAAAATCAAGGAGGCCGAGGCCACCGGCGCGGACGCCATGGTAAGCTACTGCGGCGGGTGCCTCTACCTGTTGTGGACCGCCCGGGAGCTTTTTGACAGCAAGCTGGACATGTACCACATCGTCGAGATTCAGCGCATGGCCATGGGGGAAACCCTGGATTATCCAAAATCCCATGTCCGCCGGGCATGGGACCTGATCGCCATCATCAGCTATCTGATGATACTCAGTCTTTTCAACCGGGGCTTCAAGATCACCCAGGTCCGCATGGCGCCGGGCCAGTGGAAAACCCGGCGGTTTTTTGCCTTAAGATTCATTCGGCGGCTTCTGGACGTACCGGCGGTACGGTGGGCTTACAGAAAAATGTTTAAACTGATACTTGTTTTTTTGAAGTCCAAGCGAAAATTCAAGCCCGCGGCGTAACAGGGCTGAAGAGGTCATTTAGGCTTTTGTTATGGGCATTGAGCGCTTTGACCGCATCGTATACAACGGCACGGTGATTACGGTAAACCTGAATTTTGAGATCATCGGCCAGGGTATCGTCTGCATCAAGGACGGTCTGATCGACCGGGTGGAACCTCAGCGGGAGCCGATTTCGGCGTATTTTGCGGATGACCTCATCGACGCGGAGGGCGGGTTGATTCTTCCCGGTCTGGTCAACGCCCATGTTCATCTGCCCATGTCCCTGTTTCGGGGGCTTGCCGACGACCTGCCGCTTTCTCGGTGGCTGGAGCGGCATATCTTTCCGGCTGAACATCGGCATGTCACCCCCGAATCGGTGGCCGCCGGCACCCGGCTGTCCTGCGCCGAGATGCTGCTTTCCGGCACCACCGCCTGCTGCGACGGCTATTTTTACGAGGATGCCGTGGCCGAGGCGGTTTCCGGCATGGGGATTCGGGCGGTGCTCGGCCAGGGGGTGATCGATTTTCCCGCACCGGGGGTGGCGGATCCCAAACAAAATGTCGAAGCGGCGGTTTTATTTATCGAAAAATGGCTGAACCGTTCCCTGTTGATTCAGCCCGCCATATTCTGTCATTCCCCGCGCACCTGCTCGGCCCATACCCTGCTCCGGGCCAAGCAGGCCGCCAAAAAATACGGAATCCGTTTTCAGGTTCATCTGGCGGAGACCCGGGACGAGGGGGAACGTCTGCGGGCTGAACACGGGCTTTCTTCGGTGGCTTACCTTTTCAGCCTCGGCCTGCTTGACGGGAACACCCTGGCTTCCCATGCCGTGTGGGTGGATGATGCGGATATCGCGCTGCTTGCCGAAAACCGGGTAAAGCTGGTCCATAACCCGGAGAGCAACATGAAGCTGGCCTCCGGTGTCTCCCCGGTTCCTCGGCTGATTTCCGCCGGCATCGTCGTGGGACTGGGAACCGACGGCTGCGCCAGCAACAACAATCTGGACCTTTTTCAAGAAATGGACGCAGCGGCCAAGCTACACAAGGTCATGACCAAAGACCCGACGGTCATGGATGCCCGGACCGTGTTGCGGATGGCGACCATAGAAGGCGCAAAAGCCATCGGACTTGGGGATCGCATCGGCTCCCTGGAGCCGGGAAAGGCCGCGGATATCGTCGTTGTCGATACCCGCAAGCCGCATCTCACCCCCATGTATCACCCGGAGTCCCATCTGGTCTACGCGGCCTCGGGATCGGATGTGAGCCATGTCCTGATCGGCGGGGAGGTCCGGGTCAGGGGCGGCCGGCTGGTGGATCAGGACCTTGACGGGATTATGGAGCAGGCAGCCTCCATCGGGTTTGCGGTCAAGGCCGCCGGCTCGTACAAGGAGAATGAAAGCCATGGGAATTAACAGGAGAATCGCCTCAGCCGGAGGCGGCCAGGCCGTGGACCTTTTGCTTGCCAACGCCCGGATTGTGAATGTATTTTCAGGGGAGGTGGTTTCAAACCATATCGCCGTGGATGACGGCCTTATCGTCGGGTTCGGCGATTATGCGGCAAAGGCCGTTGTGGATCTCGGCCGCCGGTTTGTGGCGCCGGGGTTCATCGACGCCCATGTTCATATTGAAAGCGCCATGGTATCCGTGCCCGAGTTCTGCCGGGCGGTTCTGCCCCTGGGCACCACCACGGTGGTGGCCGATCCCCATGAGATCGCCAATGTGCTGGGGCTGACCGGCATCGAATACATGATCGCGTCCGGCAAAGCCCAGCCCATGAACTTTTATTTCATGCTTCCTTCCTGCGTTCCCGCCACCTCAATGGAAACCTCCGGAGCGGTTTTGAATGCGGATGCAATTTGTCCGCTTCTGAAAAACAGCCGGGTGCTCGGGCTGGCGGAAATGATGAACTTTCCGGGGGTCGTTCATCGTGATCCGGATGTGCTTCGCAAAATCGAAAACACCCTTGCCGCTTCAAAACCGGTGGACGGCCATGCCCCTGGACTGACCGGCAAACCCCTTTACGCTTATGTGGCCGCCGGAATTTCAAGCGATCATGAATGCGTCTTGGCAGAGGAGGCCATGGAAAAGTTAAGATGCGGCATGCATATCATGATTCGGGAAGGAAGCGGCGCCAAGAACCTGGATGCGTTGCTTTCCATCATCAGCCCGAAAACCGCCCATCAACTGATGTGGTGCACGGACGACCGGCATCCCCATGACATCCTGGCGGAAGGGCATATCGATTTCATTGTGCGAAAGGCCATTTCCGGCGGTGTGGATCCGGCCACCGCCATTCGCATCGGCACCCTCAACCCGGCCCGTTATTTCGGCCTGCGGCATGTCGGCGCCGTGGCACCGGGCCGGCGCGCGGACCTGGTGGTGTTTTCGGATCTTTCTGCGCCGAAGACCGATCAGGTTTATGCGGCCGGGGTGCTGGCGGCCGAAGGGGGAAGGATGCTTTCGGGCATCGATCTGCAAGGACCGGCGGCCTGTCCGTCCGCCATGCGGGTGGATCCGGCGGCCCTGGATTTTTCGATTCCCGCTAAAGGCCGAGAAGCCCGCGTGATCGAACTGGTTTCGGATCAGATCGTCACGAAAAGCACCGTCATGGAGGCTGTGGTGGACGACCGGCAGCAGGCGACTGCGGATGTCTCCCGGGACATGCTCAAGATCGCGGTGGTGGAGCGGCACACCGGAAGCGGCAAAACCGGCAAGGGATTTGTCAGGGGATTTGGTTTGAAAAAAGGGGCGATCGTCTCCAGCGTGGCCCACGATTCCCATAACCTCATCGTGGTGGGAACAACCGATGCGGATATGAAGGCGGCGGTTCGGGGGGTGGTCGAAACCGGCGGCGGGCTCGCGGTCGCATGGGACGGCCGGGTGCAGGCCCGGCTTGCTCTGCCGCTCGCCGGCCTGATGTCCAAGGAGCCGCTGGATCAGGTGCGCAGCCTCATGGACGGCCTGCTTGCCGCGGTCCGGGAGATGGGCGCGACCCCTTCCGATCCGTTTACGACCCTGTCGTTTCTTGCGCTTCCGGTGATTCCGGAGATTCGAATCACGGATAAGGGGGTCTTTGATGTGGCGAAATTTTCCCATGTGGGGTTGTTTTTGTAATCCATCAATGATGGAACCGTAAAAAGTCCAAACTGTTCGCTTCGTGAGTCTTTCG
>CAZFWD010000107.1:0-13182 GCA_964522535.1 uncultured Desulfonema sp. | reverse complement strand
AGGATATGGAGGCAGGGTTTTCACCGACCAGGATCGTCACCAGACCGGGCACCACCCCGTGCTTTTCCTTGATCTGCTTTACCTCCTCGGTGATCTCCTCAAGAATCTCCTCCCGAATCTCTGTTCCTTTGATCAATTTTGCTGCCATCGTTATCATCTCCTTCTTTAAAAAAGTTAAGTCAAAACCGTTTATAAAACCCCTGCTGTTTTTTTATTTTATCAAAATCAAAAGCCGATCCCGGCTCCCGGTCCAGGCGGCGGTCGGCTGAAACCACCGTTTGACTTCTGCCGGTTACACCGGGTAAGGGATGAGCTCCAGTCCGCTGGCTTCATCGCGTCCCAGCATGATGTTCATGTTCTGAACCGCCTGGCCGGCCGCGCCCTTCACCAGGTTGTCGATCACCGACATCAGGATGAGGCGGCCCTTATCCTCTTCTACGACATACCCGATATCACAAAGGTTGGTCCCCCGCACATGAAGGGTATCGGGCGGCCGATGATCCGTTAAACGGATGAACCGGCGGCCGGCATAAAAATCGTAAATACAGTCATAAATGTCCCGGTCCTTCACCGACGCGGCAAGATCCGCATAAATGGTGGTCTCCATGCCGCGTGTCATGGGCAGCAGATGCGGCACGAAGATGATGTTCACCGGCTTTCCGGCGGCGATGCTCAGCTTCTCATCCATTTCCGGCTTATGCCGGTGGGCGCCCACCTTATAGGCCTTAAACGACTCATCGGCCTCGCAGAAATGGGTGGTCAACGCGAGCGACCGGCCTGCGCCGCTGACTCCGGATTTTGCATCGGCAATGATCGTATTCGGGTCGATCAACCCGTTTGTCACCAGGGGAAACAACGGCAGAAGCACGCTGGTGGGATAGCAACCCGGGTTGGCGATCAAATCCGAACCCTTAATACGCTCTGTAAACACCTCGCACAGCCCGTACACCGCCCTTTCGCACAGATCCCTCGCGGTGTGCGTCTGATAAAAGGACTCATAGACCGTAAGATCGGAAAACCTGAAGTCGGCCGACAGGTCGATTACCTTTTTCCCCTGTTTCAACAGACCCGGAACAATCCCCATGGGCAGCTTGTGGGGCAGGGCCATAAAGATCACATCCGCCTTTTCGCAAACCCGCGCCTCGTCAAATCCCTCGCACTCCAGGTCGATCATGCCGGACATGGCGGGGTACACCTTCTCAAAGGAAACCCCGGCGTACTGGCGGGAGGTCAGGACCGTCAGAAACACCTCCGGATGCCCGGCAAGTATCCGCACCAGCTCAGCCCCTGCATACCCTGTCGCGCCGATAACCCCGACCCTG
The DNA here is from genome assembly GCA_964522535.1 of uncultured Desulfonema sp. Taxonomy (GTDB): domain Bacteria; phylum Desulfobacterota; class Desulfobacteria; order Desulfobacterales; family Desulfosalsimonadaceae; genus DYLE01. The sequence goes on along the minus strand of CAZFWD010000107.1, from coordinate 11,860 downwards.
ATCATTTTTTCCTTTCAAGACAGCCGGTTTCAGGCCGTCATCCTCTTTTTATGTAAAATATGATGCTATCAAAGCCTTGAGCGATTTTCAAGCAGATTCCGGCGACCGCCCCGGTTCAAGGGAAATCAAAAAATCCCGAATCGCCTGATTGACCGTATTCGGCTTCTCCAGAGGCGAAAGGTGCCCGGTTTCCGGAATGGTCATCATGCGGCAGTCCTTTATGTTTTGATTCAGATACTCAGCGTAGCGCAGGGGGGTCAGTTTGTCCTCGCCGCCGGCCACCACCAGCACCGGGGGTTTTATTCGCACCAGATCGTTCATTCGGTCAAAGGCGTCGCAGGCGTAAAAATCCTTTAACGCCACCTCCGGCGCCATCACCGTGATCTCGGAAAGTATCTCTTTCATCCTGGATTTGTCGCTTTTTCGGGAAAGGGTGAACTCCAGGGCCAGATCAAAATAGGAGGCGTAATCCTTCTGAATGGTTTCAAACACAAAGGGAAGCACCTTCAGCCGGGCGCCGGTGTGCATCAGAATCCCTGCGCGGAAAAAATCCGGATGAGCAATCAAAAGCTCCTGGGCGATGGCGCCCCCCATGCTCAACCCGCAGAGGATCGGACGGGAAGCCCGTATCGAAGCGATAAAATCCATCACGGACGCGGCATAACCGGCAATGCTGTCGAATGCCTCCCCGCTCGAATCCTTGTGGCCCGGCAGGTCAAGAGCCACGGTGTTTGCGATGTCGGAAAGCCCCTCGACCTGAAACCGCCATAACCCCTTGGATAGGGCAGCGCCGTGAATAAAAATCAGGGTGGGTTTTGTTGAATCCGCCGGCCATCGTCCGGTCAGCACGGCATAACCTTCAATCATTCGCGTTTCCATTATGTAATCCGAACCTTTCTTAATCGGTTGATTGGACCAGCCCTTCCAGCATCAGCCGATACCTTCGGGCCTCTTCATCCTTTCCTGTGGATTCGTATATCTGTGCAATCCGCTGATAGTATTCCGCCCGGTTGTCCGGGTCCTCCCCCGCCAGGGAAAGATAGAGCTCCAGCAGCTTTGCGGGCTTTTCGCCGGCCTCATAGGAAAGCTCCGCATACCGCCGCTTGAGAAAAGGGTCTTTCCGTGCCCCGCAGGCGGCGCATCCACTGATCATTTTGCCATACAGGCTGCGCGCCTTTTGAATGTTTCCCATGGCTTCATAGGTCCTTGCCAGGGCCCGGGATATGATCTCATTCTCCCCGACGCGGGCCTCGCATGCGGAAAATATCTGTCTGGCCTCGTCATACCGACCGGCCTGATACAGGGTCTCGCCGGCCAAAAGCTGAACCGGAAGGGTCTGGGCCAGTTCATTCGGGCATGAGTCGAAAAGCCCCAGGGCGGCGGCATAGTCCTGCGCCTCCCAGTAGATATCGCAAAGTATCTGATACCCCCTAAGCACCATCGAATTCTCCTGAACAAAGCCCTCGACAAGCTCCCGGGCGCGGCGGTTTTTCCCAAGGTTCACCAGGGCGGTGGCCAGTTCAAGGGGAATAAAGCTTGCCGGATTCTCCGCCAGGGATGCAGACAGTTTTTTCACCGCGGTATCAAACTCGCCTCGGTTTAAGGCGATATACCCCTCCTTGAAATTTTGGCCATATTCCTGATACGCCTTTTGGAATTCTTCGGGCAAGGTGCTGCAAAGCACGGTGAAATACTCCTCGGCGTCTTCAGCCGCTTCCTTGTGTCCTGCGGAAACCGATTCGGTTGGGGTATCGTCAACCACCGGCGCGCCGGTTTTCGGCCGGTTTTCGTGAGAAGCGTCAAGCCGTATCTTCATGTCCTGTCTGAGGCCGGCATCCAATTCCTTCAGCTTCAAGCGGATCTCCTCTTTTAAGGCATCATCCCGGGTCAACTCTAGGGCCAGCGCAAACAGGGATTGGGCGTCGGCATGGCTTCCGGATTGCATCAGGTTCTCCCCGGTCTGTTTGTGAAAACGGGCAAGCGCCTCTTTTGTCTTGTCGATCTTCTCCCTCAGCCGTCGAATAAGGGCCTCATTCTCAGGGGCCTTTCTCTCCGCCTTGTATAACCCCTTCTCGTATTCAAGCTTGGCAGGGCCGTAATGCCCGTTGTTGAAATAATCATCGCCGCACCGCTCGATGACCTCGGGCGGCTTGCCCGAAAAAAAATTAAGCAGCCCCATTCCATTCCTCCTTCAAAGGTGTTGTTTCGCCGCCGCCTTACGCCCCCCGGATCCGTGATGATACAGGTAGGCCTTTCCCGCCGCCACCCCCTGTTCAAACCCGTTCAATATCCTTTCTTCGCTGCGGGTCAGCCGGTTGACCTTAAACCCATCCGGCGGGTAAATCACATTGATTCCGGGATGGTTCGTTTCCAGGTCGTCGAGCAGTTTATTGTACCGTTTGTACCTTTCCTGAAGCGCCGGCAAAAAAAACCGGTACTGGGCATCTTTATAGTAGCTTTCGTAAAGCGCGTTGATCCAAAAGGATTCCCTCCGTTTTCGATACCCCCGACGCCGGGTCAGCACCACCAGGATCTCTTCATCGGCAAAACCCATGGAAAGCGCCTTTACATAAGGAATCGGGTCAAGCAACGCCCCGTCCAAAAGCCTTTCGGTTCCGTATTCCACAAACCCGCGATACAAAAACGGGATGGCGGCCGTGGCCTTTAAGGCCACCGCGATATCGTCCTTCTGCGTATTCAAATAAAGGGTTTCGGGCCTGTCGTCATGATAAAACCCGGTGGCGGTCAACAGCACCGGGCAGGCATAACGCCTCAGCCTTTTCACATTCAACGGCTCATCCCCTTTGATGATCTGATCCACCATCCAGTCCAGGTTTAACACGTGCTTCTCCGGCCTCAGGATGTTGCTGATATGAATAAACCGGCGGGTGAGCAGCTCGGTGAAAAAAGCATCCCTGGCCATGTGGATCTGGCCCGCGGCGTATACCGTTCCGGCCAGGCCTCCGGCGGAGGAGCCGATGATCAGCTGCCACGGGAAGTATCCCCGGTCCGCAAAGGCCTGAAGCACCCCCACGGGGAAAATCCCCCGCATGCCGCCGCCCTCCATGACCAGGACCTTCTTGGGCGGAAAACCGGCCAGCCGGTTCGCCAGAAACCGGTAAAGACAGAAGAGCCGACTCAACGGTGTCATCAGCCCGCGCCGCATGATTCCCGCATCAAGAAGCACCGCCGAAGGCAATGCCGCTAAAGATTGACCGTGATATAATACCCGTCGCCGCCGCGCACTTCATACAACACCTTTTGCCTTTTTCATGATGCGAAAATTCCCGTTGTTCAACGGCAGACCACCGGCCGAATTTTATGATTGATCAAACCTAAATCCTGTGCTATTTCGCAAGCGGTTATGGGCAAACCCCATGCGTGTCATAGTACACTTACAAATGAAATAAAAGGGCAAAAACAAGGACCCCTATGTTTCAACTGATGCTGCTTGTCGGAAGCATTATCGCCTTTATCATCAGCGGGCTGGTTATCCTGATCGGGCTCGGCGTGATTACGGGCATCGCCGGCGGTCTCATCATTCTGCTCGCCGGCGGCATCATCTCGTTGATCAGCATATACTCGGTCATCCGTTTTCTGCTGCCGCTCGAAGCGACGCCCGCGCGGAACCAAACCATTGATCTGATCTGCTACGACGGAAAATGGGCGTAAAACCGGCAAAAATCCCGGTGGATGTGGGTTAACCCGATTTCTTCTCCAGTTTTTTCATTTTCCGATTCAGGGCGTCCACCTTTTTTATCAAAGCGTTCAGGTGATCTGTTGTGGCGAGGTTCATCATTCCCAGCACCTCGGTCACCCGCTGATCGATGGTTTCCAGCACCCATGACTTCAATCCCGTGGTAAAGTGAACGATCTCCTTTTTCAGGCCTCGCCCCTCTGATTCGGACAGTTCCTTTTCCTTGACCAGGCTGTTGATCAGCTTTTCGATCTCATCCCTGGGCAGGGTCAGGGCGGACTGCCACAGGGACACATACTTTTTGCCGTAACCGACCAGGGTTCCCCGCCCCTTGCGAAGCATCTGAATCAAGACATTCGCAGGAACGGCCTTGTCCTTGTCCGCCTTTTCCCTGGCCAGAAGCCGGGAAACAATCGCCGAGGTCAGTTCCTCGCCGGTTTCGTTATCGATCACCGAAACCTCTTTTCCAGCCTTGATCATCTCCGCCAGACGGTCCATGGTCAGGTAGCGCTTGGTTTTGGTGTCATACAGCTTTCGATTGGCGTATTTTTTGATTAAATGCATAACATTTCCCATGTAAATATAGATAGATTGTAATATAAAAATTAAATTATTACTTTATATAATATGACTTAATATTTTGATTTTATTTATATTAAATTTTAATTTTTATTAAAACCCAACTCAACTTATCAAATATGACGCTATGCGTTATAGGTGTCAAGTTTTTTCCACGCCGAAAAATCCGACTCAATAAAAACTCAAAGTTTCAGATTGCATTTCATCAATCCGTTTGTTATAAGTAATTTACATAAAAAAATTCCCAAGGAGGCTGAAAATGAAAAAACAGGTTGAAATCATGTCAAGCATCGACAACTTCTGGCTGCACATGGACCATCCCACCAACCTGATGATCATCACGGGGTTTATGGAATTTGACAACCCCCTGGATTTTAAAAAACTGACGGAAACCTTTAAAAACCGGCTGCTATGCTATGACCGGTTCAAAAAACGGGTGGTCCGCCCCATGGGCGGTGTGGGCAACGCCACCTGGGAGTTTGATCCAAAATTTGATCTGCGATCCCATCTTCATCGTATCGCGCTCCCCTCGCCCGGAGATAGGGAAAGCCTTCAGGAGATCATCAGCGACCTGACGGCTACCCCCTTAGATCCCACAAAGCCGTTGTGGCAGGCGCATTATATCGAAAACCTGAAAAACGGTGGAACCGTCCTTTTTTTCCGCATCCACCATTGCATCGCGGACGGCATTTCCTTAATCCGCCTGCTGCTGTCCACCGCCGACCTGGAACCGGACGCCCCCTGGACAAGCAGCGTCAGCGAAAAAAAAGGGGAAAAAATCTCATCCAGGGATTTTCCGCCGCCCTTTGAAAAGGCATTTAAAAAATTCGACCGGCTTCGAAGGCAGGCGATGAAAGCCGGAAGCTTTATCAGCAAGGAAATCGAATCGAGTATTGAAAAGCCCTCCCACATTATCGAGCGGGCAAAGCTGGTCAGCAAGTATGCCATGGATGCGACCACGGTGGTCAGTAAAATCCTGCTTCTGCCGGCGGACCGAAGAACCGTATTCAAAGGTGAGCTCGGGGTCAGGAAAAGCGTCACCTGGACAAAGGAACCCCTCCCGGTTTCAGACATCAAGGCCATCGGCAAATACTTCAACGCCACCATCAATGATATCCTGGTGGCCATGGTGACCGGCGCTTTGAGACGGTACCTTCAGCAACGGCACAACCTTGTCGGCGACCTGGAGATCCGGGTCGCCATGCCCATCAATATCCGCCCCCTGGATGCGGAAATCGAACTGGGCAACCAGTTCAGCCTGATCCTGGTTGCTCTGCCGGTGCATATCGACGATCCGGTGCTTCGCATTCGAGAGGTGCAGCGGCGCATCAAAGACCTCAAGGAGGCCCCGGACGCCGCCATCGCCTATACCCTTTTAAACGTGCTCGGGGTTTCATCCGCCAAGCTGGCCAAAATCGCCGCCACCATGTTCGCCAACAAGACCACCGGGGTTCTCAGCAACGTGCCGGGGCCGAGGCAGGGGCTTTATTTTTCCGGCGAAAAAATCAAAAAAATCATGTTCTGGGTGCCCCGCATCGGCGGGCTGGGCATCGGCATCAGCATCATCAGCTATGACGGCGGGGTGTCTCTGGGGATCTGCACGGACACCGGGCTGGTGGCTGATCCCAAATCCATCCTGAAGCATTTTGAGAATGAATACCGAATGCTGCTGGGGATGTATAAAGCCGGAAACATTGAAAAGGATCCCCTGATCATCAATGACCGGTTCCAGGATACCCTTCGAACGTTGATCTCCGAGGGGGATGAGCAAGAAGCCTCCGAAACGACTAAACCCGCGCGGGTTCAAGCCATTCGATGCCGGGCGATCACGCGAAGCGGCGCTCAATGCCAGAACCGCGCGGCGACAGACTCGCTCTATTGCACGATTCACATGCACAAGTATGAACAACTTGCCGGCATAAAGCCCTCGGCCTCGCCCAGAAAAAAGAAAGGTAAAAAAGCGTCTGCCGGCTAATTTAAGATCAAATACCCGCCACCCTTCACTCGGTACGCTTTATCTGAGCACGACCAGGGCATCCACGGCAATGGGCGCGGAACCCGAAATCATAACGGGGTTGATATCGATTTCTTCAATCTGCGCATGAAGCAGAGGGATCAGGCTCAGCCGTTTCAGCAGGTCGGCCAGGGCGACCGTATCCACCTTCGGCATTCCCCGGAACGGTTCCAGGATTTTTCGCGTGCGGATCCCTTCAACCATTTCCAGCGCCTCTGACCCGTTCAGCGGGGCCACGCGGTATACGATATCATTGACGGCTTCGGCAAGAACCCCTCCGATGCCAAAGGCTACGCAGTAACCGAACAGGGCGTCATGGGTAATCCCGCAGAGAAACTCCCGGCTGCCCGGCACCATCTGCGCCACCAGGACCGGCACCTCCCTTTCGGCCGCGGCCTGAATGGCGCGGTAGGCGGACACAACGCCATCCGCATGGCCGATGTTTAAGTAAACGAGTTGTCTTTCGGTTTTGTGCAAAATACCTGAATCACAGGCCTTGACCGCCACCGGAAAACCGATCTCGTTCGCCTGCCGCACCGCCTCCTCAGCGCTGCGCGCCATAGACTCCTTCGGCACCGGTATCCCGTATGATGAAAGCAGCCGTTTGGAAGCATGCTCATCAAGCGCCCCCTGACCCTTTTCTACGGCTTCTTTTAAAATCCGATCCGCAACCTCGGAAATGCCCGGTATCCCGGGCGCCACATAGGGTTTGCGCTGCTGAATCCTCCGGTACCGGACAAGGGCGGCCATGCCGCGTGCGGCCTTTTCCGGCGCATCAAACACCGGCACGCCGCGGTCTTCATACTCCCTGGTGTATTGATCGTCGCGGTCGAAAAACGCCGAAACCGTCATGGGCAGCTGGTATGTAAACGGAAGTTCCACCGCGCCGGACAGGTCCTGCTCGGACCGTTTTAAAAGCTCCGGCAGGGTCACCCCCGGCATCATGTCGGCAAAGTGGGGATAGACGGCCCCAAGAAAACCCGTGGACATAGCCCCGTGCATCACGATGCCGTCCACCTCCCCGCTTTTCATCACCAGGTCCGTGATGGTATGGGCCATCACCCGCATATCCGTGGTAAAGGTCATATCCACCGGATTTCCACAGGGGGCATGCAGCGGTAAATGCGGCCGAAGCTTTTCCTGAAGCGCCGGACTGAACGGGGGCACCCGGCATCCCTTGGCGTCGAGGGTGTCGGCGATGGCCGAGCCCGGGCCTCCGGAGTTGGTGATGATCCCGATCCGGTTGCCTTTGATTTTGGGCTGTGCGGCAAGCGCCCAGCCCAGGCTGTAAAGCTCCTCCACGGAGAAAACCCGAATCACCCCGGCCTGCTTGAACAGGCCGCCGTAGAGATGGTTCTGCCCGGCCAGAGCGCCGGTATGGCTCATGCCGGCCCGGCCGCCCGCCTCGGAACCGCCCACATACTGGGCCACCACCGGCTTATGGGGCGTGATTTGTCGGGCCACGCTCAAAAACCGCTTCACATCCCGAATCGCCTCGATATACATGGAGATGGCCGAGGTTTTATCATCCTGCCCCAGGTACTCCAGAACATCGATGATGCTCACATCCCCCTCGTTGCCCACGCTCACGGCTTTGCTGAAGGAAATCCCCCGCTTTTGAAGATAGACCGAGGTTTGCGCCACGTAGGTTCCGCTCTGGGAGATAAACCCGAGCCCGCCGGGTCCTCCGGTCAAGGCGGTCACCGTGGTGTTCAGGGAAGCCTCCCGGTTGATGACCCCCATGCAGTTGGGCCCGATAAACCGCATTTTGTAATGCTCGGCGATTTTCTTGAGTTCTTGTTCCTTCTGAATTCCGTCCGGTCCCGCCTCCTTAAACCCCGCGGTGATCACGATGGCGTATTTTGTTCCGATCCGGCCGAACGCCTCAAATACGGAAAGAAGGTATTTGGACGGTAAAACAAAAAGCGCAAGGTCCGGCGCTTCGGGCAGATCCAAAGGAGAGGCATAGGCTTTATGCCCCAGTACGGTTTTTTCCGTGGGATGAACCGGATAGAACCTGCCGGCAAATCCATCTTTTAAAATACTTAAGGCGTGCATGGTCCCCATTTTCATGGGGTTGTTGCTGGCGCCCACAATCCCGATGGAGCGCGGATTCATCAACTCCTGCATAAAAGAAACAGACATGATGCAAACATCCTCCAAAATCAATTAGCCTTTAAAAAGCGAAAGGGGAAAATAGCAGGCAAAAAAGAGGGGCGCAATAGAAAAAACGAACGCTTGCTCTATTTTAAAAATTCTACCGCCGCAGCCTGATCACCGGCCTTCCCGTAGGCTGCGTTATGGAAAAGGAAAATAAAAAAACCGGGGTTAAACCGTGTAGAAGTAATCCAGAAAACCGTATAGAAGATCAGACATCATCTGATTGCCTTCAGGGGTGCCGGCCATGCCGTACAGGGCGCTGGTTTCCGCGGGTGTTCCGGTCCTGTTTTTGGCATATTCCACCCCTTCCTTCAGATCCGCCGCAAACTGCTCTGAAAGATGCGGCACTCGGGTCTGGGGCAGGGTGACACAGAAATGCAGGGCCGGCGGCAGCTGCAGGACATTAAACCGCCATCCCCTGGTTTTCATGAAATCGTTGATATGAAAGACATCCACCTGGTCTGAACGAAAGCTCACCAGAAAGGTCGGCGCACAGATGAGGATCAGCTCCGGAATCCGTTCGATTGCCCTTTGAATCCCTTTTGCGACCTCCATGATGGATGCCGCCGCCTTAAGGTATCCTTCTTTCCCCAGGTAGACCATAGAGGCCCAGGTGGCGGCCGTCAGACCACCGGACCGGCTTCCGGAAAACGAGGGGGAAACATAAATCCCGCCGGGAAAATCCGGCATATTGAAAAACTGATGCCGGCGAAGGGATTTGTTACGATACAGAATGACCGAGGTCCCCTTTGGGCCGTACCCGTATTTATGGGTATCGGCGGAAATGGAGGTCAGGCCCGGCAGCCGAAAATCAAACACGGGAACCGAATACCCCAGCCGCTCAATCCAGGGCAGGATAAAACCGCCCAGGCAGCCGTCCGCATGCAGCCCGATATCGTGCTTTACGGCCAGCTCGGAGAGTTCTTCCATGGGATCCACCAGACCGTAGGGGTAGCTGCCCGCGCTTCCCACAATCGCGATGGTATTGGCGTTGATTGCCGCCTCCACCGCGTGCGGATCGACTCTAAAATCCGGTGGTCCCACCGGGACCAACACGGTTTTGATGCCGAAGTATTCCCCGGCCTTGTGAAAGGCCGGGTGGGCGGTTTGGGGCAGAACCACCTCCGGGGCGGTGATTCCCTTCTCCTCCCGTGCCCAGTCCCTATAAACCTTCATGGCCATAAGAATGCTTTCGGTGCCCCCGGAGGTGACCGTGCCGCAGACCGCATCTTTCGGGTTGACCGCTTGGACCGCGTCCCCGTGCAGCATATCCGCAGTCATGGCGACAATTTCGCTCTCAAGCTTGGACATGCTGGGGCAGAGATCCACCTGAATCACATTAACGTGGGAAAAAAGCGAAAAAACCCGGTTTAAAAAATCCCGGTGCGCGTCCCCGGCATGATAAAAGGTGCCGGACACCCGGCCGTTTTTCCATTTGGCGCTTTCCTCCTCGGCCATGGTGGAAAGCTCGCTGAAAACATCCGCGGAATCCCGGCCGTTTTCCGGAAAACGGGAATAGCTCTCAAATCGGTCCTTGTAAGGCTTAAAAGGATCGATTTTTTTTTCTTTGGCCGGCGTATCAGACATCATTTATCTCCTTTCCATTGACGGTTTTTTTTTCTATGGATTCAAGGCGGCAAAAACCCTTCGATTTTTTTTAAACAAACGGTGATACTGAGCGTACATGTTGTCATACACCTTCCGGTTTGCATCATTGGGCGCAAACACCCGCTTGATTTTAACCAAGCCCGACAGATCCTCAACCCTTCGATATCCCAGCGACACAAACGCAAGCAGCGCAGCCCCGCGAACCGTGGTGTTGACCGGGTCGTCGACCTGGCAAATCTCCGCGCCCAGAACATCCGCATGGATCTGGGCCCAGAGATCGGAAAGCGCACCGCCGCCCGAAAAACGAAAACTATCGATCCGGCGGCCGATGAATTTCTCCGCTGCAGCACGCGTCCACCGGTTGTTGTAGGCGATCCCTTCCATAATCGCCCGCGTCAGGTGGCCGCGCGAGGTTTTCAAGGAAAGGTTCATAAACCCTCCCCGCACATGCGGGTCCTCGCAGGGAACGATGGATCCGTTCAACCAGGGCAAAAAAATCACACCGCCGCTTCCGGCCGGCGCTTCGGATGAAACCGCACCAAACCGGGAATAGGCGTCATCCGGCATAGGGCCGGTGTTAAACCCGTCGTCCGGATAGACGATATTTTTAAGGTAAAACTCCACGCACTTTCCACCGGCGCCCTGTTCGCCGAACATCATATACCTTCCGGCAAAGGGGCTGGGCAGGGAGGTCATCATATGAAGCAGGTCGGTCTTTTTAAACGGAACATGGCAGGTCATATACAGGGAGGTGCCGATATAGATGATCGCATCAAAATCTAAAACCGCGCCTGAGCCGATGGCCGAAGCATTGGAGTCATTTACCCCGGCCACAACCGGTGTCGCGGGATTAAGCCCCAATTCCTTAGCGACGGACAGGTCCAGGGTCCCCACCACGCCGTTGTTGGGAATCAGCTCGGGAAACTTATCCTGTTCGAGACCGGCAAGCTTGAGCAGCGGCGCGCTGTAGGACAAGACGTCCGGCCGCCGGGTGTCCACTATGGCGAAGGGGGCCATGGTTTTCTGGGTGGCGGTGATCCTGCCGGCAAACCGGCTGGTCAGGTAATCCATGGGCTCCAAAAATTTAAAGGTTTGGGCATAAATCTCCGGCCTTTCATGCTTGATAAACAGGACATGCCCCAGGGAGTCCACACCGGTGCGGGTGGGGGCAAGCCCGGTCGCTCGAATCCATTTGGCAAGCTTCAACAGACCGTACCCTTCAAAACTCGGAAAACCGGCAATAAGCCTCCGATTGTAGGGACCGCCCCGGCTGTCCAGCCAGTGGACGGCCCGCATCAGGGGATGGCCCCTTCGATCCACGGGAACCACCACGGACCACTGGGAATCGCAGGCCACCGCAACGATGTCATCCACCGAAACATTCGATTCACGGATCACCTGCTTGGCCGTGTTTCTGGCGCTGTTCCACCATTCTTCGGCATCCTGCTCGGCGCCACCGCCGGGCAGAAGGTGCGTGGCGACGGGTTCGGCCGCTTGAGCGATCACCTCCCCGGCATTCGACACCAGCGCCGTCTTTATTCCGCCGCTTCCCAGGTCGATCGCCAGCACGCAGGTTGATGCCTGCGGGGTTGTCATGATTTCCCCCATCAGATTAACATCCCGACCACCGCGCCGGTCATACAGGTGGCGATGGTTCCGGCCACAATGGACCGAAAACCCAGCGCAACCACCTCGTTTCGTCTTTCCGGAGAGATGCCGCCGAGCCCGCCGATCATGATGCCGAGGCTGCCGGGGTTGGCGAACCCGCACAGGGCATAGGTCATGATCATCATGCTCCTGGG
>CAZFWD010000106.1:0-9251 GCA_964522535.1 uncultured Desulfonema sp. | reverse complement strand
CATACCCAGGGGTGGTGGGTGATCTCTTCATCCAGTCCCAGGGCGGCCATGCGCAGGAATTTGCGCGGATCCATCCCCTCGATCCCGGTGGCCGGGCATCCCGATGAACAGGCGCCGCAAGTCAGACACAGGTTCAGGTTGCCGCCCTCCGGCAGCATCTCCTTCACCTTGTCCATAAAGGTGCTTTTTTTCTTTCCCTCAAGCTTGATTGCAGCCTCACCCATAAATACAACCCTCCGTTTTTATAAAAAATAATTTATATCTGGTTTAAGTGGCAACCGGTTTAACCGTTATTTACATGCTATTTTTTAAAATGATTGAATTTATTTTTTTGACTGATTTTCGTCTTTATGTCAACAATAATTCCGTTTTCAGAATGTTTTTTAAAAGTATCCGCACGATCAAAACATCAAAAGGCGCCCAGCTGGCAGGGCTTGATCCTGATGCCGAGCATGTCGCAGGCCGCGCTGACCTGCATTTTTCGCAGGTTGAATTGTTTTGCGATTTCCCAGGCGGTTTTGCAGGGCAGGCGGCCGTTTTTCAGGCCCGCCCGCAGGGCGTTTTCAAGCTCTACGGGAACCGATTCCGCCGGGGTGACGATTTTTTTATTCGGCGAGTAGCCGTAAAGACCCATCTGGCATTTCACCAGCCTGAGCCTTAACCGGTCCGCGTATTGGCCGATGACCGCGGGCGTTACCCCCTGCGCCTCGGCCACCTCATGCGCCACCGCGCAGGGCAGCTCGCCGTTTGTTGCGCGTTTAAGTAAAACCGTTTCGATGGTTTTGTTCGTTTTGTCGGTAGTACTCTTTTTTTTTGCTCCAAACCCCATTTTTAAACCTCGCGAAAAGGCTGGCAGTAGCATGTCATGTAACAATAGGTCTATCCATAAAAAAAAACGCCGTAAATCGCAACAAAAAGGATGCTAAAAATCGCAATGCTTTAGCGGGCGCGACTTTTCTTCTTATTTCTGCCGCTTATTTCCCTTGAACAAACAAAAAGGGTTTGTTAGATATCGAAAAACAGCCACACATCATGGAACCTTCTACCGTTTATGCGTTTTTTACATGCCGTTTGAGATAAAAAGAAGGCAAACCCGTCAGATTCGGGTTGGCGATGTTCATATCGGGGGGACCGCACCCATATCCGTGCAATCCATGACCAACACCCATACCCAGGACATTTCCGCCACCATCGCCCAGATTCAACGGCTTCAACAGGCGGGATGCGAGATTGTCCGGGTGGCGGTCCCGGACAGGGAGGCCGCTTCCGCTATTCCCGCCATTAAAAAAAAAATTTCCATTCCCCTGATTGCGGACATCCATTTCGACTACACGCTCGCCATCGCCGCGGCGGAAGCCGGCGCGGATGGATTGCGGATCAACCCCGGCAACATCGGAAGCAAAAACAGGATTCGGGCGGTGGTGGATGCGGCCTCGGCAAACGGCATCCCCATTCGCATCGGGGTCAACGCCGGTTCCCTTGAAAAGGACATTTTAAAGGCCCACGGCGGCATCACCCCCGAGGCCCTGGTGGAAAGCGCCATGCGGCAGCTTAACCTGATGGCCTCCTTTGATTTTTCCAACCTCAAGCTGGCGCTCAAGTCCTCCAATGTGTTCCAGACCGTTGCCGCCTATCGAATGCTTTCCGCAAAAACCGATTTTCCCTTACATGTGGGGATTACCGAGGCCGGCGGGCTGTATGCGGGGATCGTCAAATCCGCCCTGGGCATCGGCATGCTGCTTGCCGAAGGGATCGGCGACACCCTGCGGGTCTCCCTTACTCGGGACCCGGTGGAGGAGGTGCGGGTGGGGTTTGAAATTTTAAGGGCCCTGGGCATTCGGCAGCGCGGGCCGGAAATCATCTCCTGCCCCACCTGCGGCCGGTGCGAGATCGACCTGTTTTCCTTAGCCGAGGCTGCGGAACGGGAGCTGATGACCCGAAACACCCCCATCAAAATCGCCATCATGGGGTGCGCGGTCAACGGCCCCGGCGAGGCCAAGGCCGCGGATATCGGCATTGCCGGCGGCAAGGGCTTCGGGATCCTGTTTAAGCATGGTCGGGTGGTGAAAAAATTCCCGCAGGATCAGCTTCTTTCGGAGCTGCTCAAGGCGGTCGATGGGTATGAAAAGTCACACAACAGGAAAAATCAATGAAGCAGGCGCAAACAGCGATCCGGCCCACGCGGTCGGAAAACTACCCCCAATGGTACCAGGAGGTGATCAAGGCATCGGACATGGCGGAGATATCCCCGGTCCGGGGCTGCATGGTGATCAAGCCCTGGGGGTATGCCCTTTGGGAAAACATGGTTCGCATTTTAGACGGCATGTTCAAGGAGACGGGGGTCAAAAACGCTTATTTTCCATTGTTTATTCCGATCAGCTTCCTTGAAAAGGAGGCCGAACATGTGGAGGGGTTTGCCAAGGAATGCGCGGTGGTGACCCACCATCGGCTTGAAAAAGGGGAAAACGGCGGCCTGGTGCCTGCCGGAAAACTCACCGAACCGTTGATCGTGCGGCCCACCTCCGAAACCATCATCGGGGACTCCTTTTCCAGATGGATTAAGAGCTATCGGGACCTGCCGGTGTTGATCAACCAGTGGGCCAATGTGGTCCGGTGGGAGATGCGCACCCGTATTTTTTTGAGAACCAGCGAATTTTTGTGGCAGGAAGGGCACACCGTCCACGCCACCAGCAAAGAGGCCATGGAGCGAACCCGAATGATGCTTGACCTTTATAAAAGGATGGCCGAGGCGTACCTGGCCATGCCGGTGATCACCGGTGAAAAAACCGCCTCCGAAAGGTTCCCCGGGGCCGAGACCACCACCTGCATCGAGGCGATGATGCAGGACCGAAAGGCGCTTCAGGCCGGGACCTCCCATTTTCTGGGGCAGAATTTCGCCAGGGCCTCGGGCATCAAGTTCCAGTCGGAGAAGGAGACGGAAGAATACGGCTGGACCACCTCCTGGGGGGTATCCACCCGGCTGATCGGCGGTCTGGTGATGAGCCACGGCGACGACAACGGCATCATCCTTCCCCCCCGTGTGGCGCCTGCGCATGTGATACTCCTGCCGATCCTTCGGACAGGTCAGGCGCAACAAGCGGTGATGGCGTATACCCATGAGCTTGCGGACCGGTTAAGGCAGACAGCCTACCATGGCGGCCCGATCCGCGTGGAAATCGATGACCGGGATATCGGGGGCGCGCGGAACTGGGAGTGGATTAAAAAGGGAATCCCTGTTTATGCCGAAATCGGGCCCAGGGACATGGAAAAGGGCTCTGTTTTTGTGGGCCGGCGGGACCAGGATTATAAAAAGCGGTTTTCCATGCCGAAAGACCGGTTTGTCGATGAGATCGGGACGATCCTGGATGAGATTCAGAGCGCCCTGTTTGAACGCGCCCTGGCGTTCAGGAAAGAGCACACCCGCAACATCGATGATATTGACAGCTTCAACGCCTTTTTTACGCCGAAGAACCTTGAACAGCCTGAAATCCATGGCGGATTTGCCCTGTCCCACTGGTGCGGCAGCCCGGACTGCGAGCAGCGGATTAAAGAGCGGCTCAATGTCACCATTCGGTGCATCCCGTTTGACGGGGAGAGCAAGGCCGGAAAATGCATTGAGTGCGGCAAAACCAGCGTAAAACGGGTGGTGTTTGCCAAGGCCTATTAAGTCTTAGCGGTAAAACGTTTTGGAAATTTTGTTATGATACGGATTACCGATATTATCGAAAAAATATACGATTACTACCCGGACGCGGATGTGGATATCATCGACCGCGCCTACATCTACTCCGCCAAGGTGCACGCGGGTCAGCTTCGCTTAAGCGGAGAACCCTATCTTTCCCATCCCCTGGAGGTCGCCGATATTCTCGCGGACATGAAGCTTGACACCGTCAGCATCGCCTGCGGCCTGCTTCATGATGTGGTGGAGGATACCCCCGTCACCATTGAAGACATTCAGGACCAGTTCGGCCAGGACGTTGCGAAAATCATATCCGGCGTGACCAAGATCAGCAGCCTGTCCTTTGATAATTATCGGGAGCGGCAGGCGGAAAATATGCGAAAGATGATCCTGGCCATGGCCGATGATATTCGCGTGATCCTGATCAAGCTGGCCGACCGCCTGCATAACATCCGCACCTTGAATTACCATACCAGCGAAAAAAAGAAAAAGGCGATCGCCCAGGAAACCATAGACATCTATGCCCCGATCGCGGCCCGTCTCGGTATCTTCTGGATCAAAAAAGAGCTGGAGGAGATCTCCTTTTCGTATACCTCTCCGGAGGTCTACGAAAAAATCAGGCAACTGGTCAGCACCAACCAGGCGGACCGGGAGAGATACGTTGAGGAGGTCCGCTACACCATTCAGAACCTGATGGACAGCGCCGACATTCCGGTCCAGGTCAAGGGCCGTTACAAGCAGTTTTACAGCATTTATCAGAAGATGGAAAAGCAGCACCTGGAGTTTAATCAGGTCTACGATATCATCGCTTTTCGGATTATTGTAGACACCATTCCCCATTGTTATGAGGCCCTGGGGATCGTGCATGCCAAATTTAAACCGATCACTTACAAGTTCAAGGATTACATCGGCGGACCCAAGCCCAACGGGTATCAATCCCTTCACACCACCGTGATCGGACCCTATGGGGAAAGGATGGAGATCCAGATCCGGACCCACGAAATGGACCGGGTCGCCAGATCCGGCATTGCCGCGCACTGGAGCTATAAGGAAGGCAAGACCCTGGATAAAGGCAGCAAGAACACCTTTGAATGGATTCAAAACCTGCTGGAGGATCACCAGGAAAGCTATGGTGATCCGAATGAATTTTTAGATAACGTAAAAATCGACCTATACCCCGAGGACATCTATGTCTTCACCCCCCGGGGGGAGGTCAATAACCTGCCCAAGGGCGCCACACCGGTGGATCTGGCCTACCTCATCCACACGGATCTGGGGCATCAGTGCACCGGCGCCAGGGTCAACGGCCGCATGGTCCCGCTTCAGTATCAGTTGAGAACAGGGGATACCGTGGAGATCATTACCACAAAGGGGCATCATCCCAGCCCGGGCTGGCTCAACTATGTAAAAACCGTCAAGGCCCGGTCACGGATTCGCCAGTGGATCAAGAAACAGGAGACCGAGCGGAGTATTTCCCTGGGGCGGGAGCTTTGTGAAAAGGTGTTTCGAAAAAACCGGTTAAACTTCAATGAGCTTTTGCATTCCCCTGAAATGCAACGGGTGACGGCCGAGTTTAACTTTAAAACCGTGGACGATCTCATCGCCAATATCGGGTATGGGAAAATCACCCCGCTCCAGGTGATACGGAAACTGGTGCCCGGAATCAAACCCAAGCCCGAGGAGACCCTTCTGGAGAAGCTCATCACTCGGCGCAAGGATCGCAAGAAAAAGGAGGAAAACGGGATCGTGGTGGACGGCATGGATGATATTTTAATCCGTTTCGGAAAATGCTGCCAGCCTATCCCCGGGGATCCCATCACCGGCTACATCACCCACGGCGCAGGAATCACGGTGCATCGCACGGGCTGCGTCAACGCCCTGACCATGAGCCCGGAAAGACGGATCAACGTGGCATGGAAGGAGGCGGCCGGCGGCTCCTTTCCGGCACGACTGAAATTCAGGTGCTACGACCGGGTCGGGCTGCTGGCGGAGATCTCAGCGGTGATCAGCCAGACCGGCGCCAATATCGAGGAGATGAACCTGGAACACGCGGTAGACAAAATGGTCAACGGATCGTTCACCCTGACGGTAAAGGATATTGACCATCTGAACGAGGTGATCTCAAAGATTAAAAAAATCGAATATATTCAAAAAGTTGAAAGGATATAGATCAGGACGGTTTAACGACAAGCCCGGATTTGATGCAGTTGGTGCAGACCAGAATTTTTTCGACCCGGCCGTTGCGTACCGTCCGCACCCGCTGAAGATTGGGGTTAAACCGGCGTTTATTCACGTTATGCGCATGGCTGACATGACAGCCCACCAGCGGTTTTTTTCCGCAAATCTCACATACCTTTGACATGATTTGTCCCCTTTACATGTGTGCATCAAGAAAAAAAAAGGATATAGCCTAAGGCCCATCCCTTGTAAAGGAAATTTTAATTTTTTTCTTCTTTTTCCCTCTGTTCAGCCGCATTCACCTCTTTTTCGATCAACTCCCTGCAGCGCTGAACATAGTCGGCGGCCTCCGCGTCAAACCCCATTCCTGAATAATCGGACAGCACCCCCATAAACCGGTGAAGGGCCGCCTCATAGTGTTTTGATTTAAAGTAGAACCTGCCCACGTACATCTCATGTCCGGCCAGGTTGGTTAAGCACTTCTGAATATGCGGCTCTGATTTTTGGGCATAATCGCTTTCCGGGAACCGGGTTTGCAGGCGGCGGAACTCTTTTAACGCGTTTGTCGCGGTTCCCTGCTGCCTGTCGATGGTGTCGACCCGGTCAAAATAGCACCGGCCGATTTGATAGATCACATAGGGGGCGTTGGCGTCGCTGGGGTGAAGCTGTTCAAACTCCTGGTAGGCCAGGATTGCTTCCTCATATTCCTTCATTCGATAATGGGAATCGGCGATTTTCAGCTCCGCCTCCTTGGCGTAACCGCTGAAGGGATACCAGTCCCTGAGTTTTTCGTAGGACTTGATGGCCTGCATGTAGCTTTTTTTTTCAAAGTACTTTTGGCCCTCTGCGGCCAGTTCTTCGGCGGTTTTTTCCTTCTTGGGGCCCCATGAGCACCCTGAAAACACCAGCAGGCATAGAAGGCAGATGATTCCGATTTTTCTGGCCCGTTGAGTATGCATAAGCCCGAAGCCGCTCCTGTGGATGGGTTGGTGATTATTTGTTTTCAAAGGCGTCAACGTATTTGGCCGCTTCAAAGGCCGCGATGGCGCCGTCGCCCACGGCCGTGGCCACCTGTCTCAGCGGGGTGTTCCGCACATCCCCGGCCGCATAGACCCCCGGCACCGAGGTTTCCATTCGGGCATTAACCGGAACAAACCCGTTTTCATCCAGCTCAAGGGCGTTTTTTAAAAAGGCGGTGTTGGGGGTGATGCCCACCCAGATAAAGCAGCCGGTCACCGCCAGTTCGGTCATTTTTCCGGTTTTTACGTTTTTTACGGTGATCCCTTCCACCCCTTTTTCTGAACCCTTGATGGCCGTCGCCACCGAATCCCAGATGATCTCTATTTTTGAATTCTCAAACGCCCGCTGCTGCAGGATACGGGTGGCCCTTAACTGATCCCGCCGGTGAATCAGGTAGACCTTTTCAGCAAAACGGGTGAGGTAGAGGCTTTCCTGAACCGCCGTGTCTCCGCCGCCCACGGCCGCCACCACGCTGCCCCTGTAAAAGGGAGCGTCGCAGGTGGCGCAGGCCGACACCCCTTTTCCGAAAAACTCACTTTCTCCCGGTATGCCCAGCTTGCTCGGGGAGGCGCCGGTGGCGATAATGATCGCCTTTGTTGTGACCTCCCGGTCGTTTAAGACCAGCCGTTTAACGGGCTGCGACACATCTATGGACAGCACTGCGCTGGTTTCAATGGTTACGCCGAACCGTTTGACCTGATCCGTCATTTTCATGATCAGGTCCGCGCCGCTCAACCCTTCGGGAAAGCCGGGATAGTTTTCAAGCCAGTCCGTAACCAGTATCTGACCCCCCGGCACCAGCTTTTCCAGGACCAGGGTGTTGACCTGAGACCGGGCCGCATAGATGGCCGCGGTCAGTCCGGCCGGCCCGCTGCCGACAATTACCAGATCGTAATCCGTCGTCTGCATGATCGGGATATTTATAATGCCTTATCGAGGGTTGCGGTAATTTTTGATTTGTCGACCAGACCGATGATCTGACCCACCACCTCACCGTTTTTAAACACCAGCAGGGTGGGAATGGCCCGAATCCCATAATTTCCGGGTGTTACAGGGCTGTTATCCACGTTGCACTTGGCGAACTTGATTTTGCCCTCATAATCCTTGCTGATTTCTTTGACCAGCGGCGTTATTGCCAGGCAGGGACCGCACCAGGGCGCCCAGAAATCCACCAGCACCGGAATATCGGACTCCAGCACCTCGCTTTTAAACGTCGCATCTTCGACTTCCATGATTCCGTCTGCCATTTTTTCATCCTTTCCTGAATAAATATTAAAAGGTAAGACGTTGGTTAACGCCTACCCCATGCAGGACCCTTGGTCAATACTAAAAGTTGCGTTTTTGCGCAATATAATAACCGGCGGCCGGCTTGTCAATACGGCGGGTTGGAATCCGTCTGATACTCAAAACGCAAATAAAGTATTTTAAAAAAGTTTGATTCATAATATAAAAAAAACCGTAAACAGCTTTTAAATCCGCTTGGCGGTGTTTTTGCAGAGAAAAATTTCCATTGAGTAGGCCGGGTTTCTTATCCGGCGATTGTTCGAAAAGGTTGAAAGGGCAACCATGATTGAGATTGATTTTGACAAGATGGGCGGCCTGGCCCCGGCGGTGGTCCAGGATGAGAAGACCGGCGAGGTGCTGATGCTTGCCTTTATGAACAAGGAAGCCTGGGAGGCCACCCTGAAAACCGGAAAAGCCACCTATTACAGCCGCACCCGAAACACCCTGTGGGTCAAGGGAAACACCTCGGGCCATGTTCAGCGGGTCAAGGAAATACGGATCGACTGCGATAACGACACCATCCTGCTCAAGGTCGAACAGGTCGGCGGCGCCGCCTGCCATATGGGATACCGAAGCTGCTTTTATCGAAGGGTGGAAAACGGCGCCCTGAAAACCGTCGGGAAAAAAATTTTTGATCCGAAAGAGGTGTATAAAAATGAATGAACCGCTGAAACTCGGAATTCCCAAGGGAAGCCTTCAGGATGCTACCATTGAGCTGTTCCGGCGTTCGGGATGGAAGATCAATGTCAATGGGAGAAGTTATTTTCCCGACATCAATGATGAGACGATTTCCTGCGCCATCTGCCGGGCCCAGGAGATGTCCATCAGCGTGGAAAACGGCACCCTGGACGCCGGGCTGACCGGCAAGGACTGGATCGCGGAGAACGACTCGGACATCCATGTGGTCTCCGATCTCGTATATTCCAAAATCAGCGCCCGACCGGCCCGCTGGGTGGTGGCCGTGGGGTATGATTCTCCGGCAAAAACCATAGAGGACCTTCGGGGGAAAAAAATATCCACGGAGCTGGTGAAATACACCAAACGCTACTTTGCCGAAAGGGGGATTCCGGTGGATGTGTCGTTTTCATGG
>CAZFWD010000105.1:0-3858 GCA_964522535.1 uncultured Desulfonema sp. | reverse complement strand
ACATGGTATTCGGCATGGCCGTGATCGCCGTTTTTATGGTTTTTTTCAGAGTGGTCCCCGTGATTGAACTGCTCTGGCTTCCGGTGGTCGTTTTTTTACAGCTTGTGTTTATGCTGGCGGTGGCACTTCCCGTCGCATACCTTACCGTCTTTATAAGGGATTTTGATAATATTCTTCAGCACTTGATGCGCCTGTGGTTTTTCGCCACCCCGGTGATCTGGCGCGAATCCCTGGTTCCGGAGCGCTGGAACTGGCTGCTGGTGGTCAACCCGATGGCCTATTTTGTAAGAAGCTACCGGAATATCTTTATCTACAACACGCCGCCGAATATCGACATCCTGTGTTTGATCGGCCTGGTGTCCGCGGTGTGGATTTTTTTGATGCTGTATTATTATACGCAAAATGAGCACAGGATCATCAAGGCGCTTTAGGTCCCCAACCCCTCTTTTAGATATTCGCCCGAGTAAAATGCGGTTTGAAACAGGACATCAGGATTTATTTCTGGAAAAACAGCGGACACCCTTACGGGAGCTGATTCGTATTCAAAACCTGGGGGTTCAGTATACCATCGGCAGCAAGCGCGAAGACCTGAAATCCCTGGCACTGGCTTTTCTTCAGCGAAAAGGCGGAAAAAAAAGGTTCTGGGCGTTAAATGACATCAGTTTTACCGGGTATGCGGGTGAGGTGGTGGGCATTATCGGCCATAACGGGGCGGGGAAGACGACCCTGTGCCGGGTGATGGCCGGGCTGTTAAAACCCGACAGGGGCGACGTCGCGGTCAAAGGCGCGGCCTCGGCGCTTTTGTCTTTAGGGACGGGGTTTAACACAACCCTGTCGGGAAGGGAAAACATATTTTTAAAC
This sequence comes from uncultured Desulfonema sp., assembly GCA_964522535.1. Classification (GTDB taxonomy): domain Bacteria; phylum Desulfobacterota; class Desulfobacteria; order Desulfobacterales; family Desulfosalsimonadaceae; genus DYLE01. The sequence continues at coordinate 2,997 of CAZFWD010000105.1, read as the reverse complement.
GGCATGATGCTGGGGCTTTCCAAGGGGCACCTGATCCGTCGTTTTGAGGATATTGTTTCGTTTTCAGAGCTGGGAAGGTTCATCGATCAGCCGCTGAAGTATTATTCCAGCGGCATGCGGGCCAGGCTGGGATTCAGCATCGCGGCCATGATTGAACCGGATATCCTGATTCTGGATGAGGCGTTGAGCACGGGGGATATTCGATTTTCCGAAAAAGCGGGAAATAAGCTTCAGGACCTGATCGGTCGTTCAAAAATCGTTGTGGTCGTCACCCACAAGCTGGGCTTTGTGAAAAATTTCTGCAGCCGCGCGTTATGGATAGACAGAGGAAACATAAAGGCGGACGGCAAGCCCGCAGAAATCATTGAAGCCTACGAGGCCGCCTACCGGCAATTCAGAAAAAAAGCCGCTGAGGCAACTTATCAGAAGACGGCGCCGCAACGCCCCGGGGATGCGGTGGTCAGGGCCGAGAATCTGGGGGTTCGGTTTCTGCTCTCGTTTGATAAGGCCGTTAAAAACGGCATCGGGGTTCTCAGAAAATATAAGGGATTAAAACAGAAGCAGGTGTTATGGGCGCTTAAGGGGATTGATTTTCGAGTGAAGCAGGGGGAGATCGTCGGGATCATCGGGCCCAACGGCGCCGGCAAGACCACCCTGTGCCGGTTGATCAGCGGTCTGTTGAAGCCGGATAAGGGAAATATTTCAGTCTACGGCAAGGTGACCGCGCTTTTGACCTTTGGCGCCGGATTTGATATTGAGCTTTCCGGCCGGGATAATATCTATTTAAACGGCATGATGCTGGGGTTTTCCTGGAAAGAGATGGACCGGCTGCAGGATGACATCGTTGATTTCGCGGAGATGGAAAAAGACATCCACCGGCCGGTGAAGCATTATTCCGCAGGCATGCGCGCCCGGCTCGGATTCAGCATCGCCTCAATGCTTAAGCCCGATGTGTTTATTATTGATGAGGCGTTAAGCGCCGGGGATATCACGTTTCATGAAAAATCCAGCGCCAAGATCCAGGAGTTGATTACCGACGCCAAGGCGACGATCGTCGTATCCCACAACATGGCGTTTATCGAAAAGGTCTGTACGCGGGTCCTGCTGCTGAGCGAAGGGGAACTGCTGTATGACGGGGACCCGTTGCATGCCGTTAAAACCTATCAGAATTTGGCGGGGGCGCTATCCGGCATATCCCGGCCGGCCGGCCGGATTTAGGGGCGCAGCGAGGTTTTTGTGAAGGTACTTTTTCTTTATTTTAACATACAGCTTTCGCCGATCCGGCATTATCCTTTCGGCATCGGCGCGCTTTCCGCCTTTGTGAAACAGCGCGGCCATGACACCCAGGTGCTGTATCTCAATAAAAAGATGGAACCCGACCCGTTTATTGCCGCCCTTTCCGTGGCCGATCCGGATATCATCGCCATTTCGGCGGTATCCCATCAATGGCAGTTCGTGAAAGAATACGCGGGACTCATCAAGGCGAGATGTCCGGTTCCGATTGTATGCGGCGGGATTCACGCGACCTTCATGCCCGAAGAGGTGATCGCCGAGGAAAGTATCGATATGCTGTGCATGGGCGAGGGGGAACCCTCCTTCGGCGAACTCCTGGATCGGCTGGCCGCCGGGAAAGACCTTTTGGGCACGCCGAATTTCTGGATCAAGGACAGACAGGGCAAGGTGCATAAAACCGGGGTGGCGCCGGTCATCGAGGACCTGGACGGCCTTTCGTATGTCGATCGGGGGATTGTTCCCTTTCAAACCTTTATCGATGAGAGCAAAACCGAACCCGTTTTCATGACCTCCAGGGGATGTCCCTACCGCTGTTCCTATTGTTCCAACAGCGCATTAAGGGACCTTTACCGCGGCAAGGGGCGTTACCTGAGAAGGCGCAGCCCTGAAAACGTGATACAGGAAATCCGCGAGGTCCGAGCGCGGTATGATTTTCATACCTTAAATTTTTATGATGAATGCTTTACCGGCGACCGGGACTGGCTGATGCGGTTTGGCGATCTGTACGAAAAGGCGTTCGCCTACCCGTTTGGCTGTTTTGTGCGTCCCGGGACCATCGACCGGGAGATGTTTGGCAGGCTGAGAAAGGCGGGATTGACCATCATTTATCTGGGGATCGAGTCCGGCAATGAGACCTTGCGCAAAAAGGTATTGAACCGGGAGATCAGCGATGAGATGATTATTCAAACCTGCCGCGAAGCGAAGGAGGCGGGGGTTCAGATCTGGACCTTCAACATGGTCGGTATTCCGGGGGAAACCGTGGAAACGATAGACCAGGCCATGGCCCTGAACCGGAGGATCAACCCGAATTTTGCCTGTGTGTTTATTTTTCAGCCCTTGCCGGGGACCCGGCTGTTTGATGCGTGTCGCCGGAAAAATTACATCAAACATTTTCAATACCACAAGTTTATTGATGACCCTGTATTAAACCTGCCCACCATCAGCCACGACGAACTGATGGCGTCATACCGGAAATTTCAGGACCTGAGCCGTCAGATGCGTATGGCGCATGAGCGGAACGGGGATGGGGTTTTTTTGGTGGATTTATAAGAAAGGCCGTTGAGAGATTACGATGGAAACGGATAAAACATACCCTATGGTTGACGCCATCGGGGATCGGACCCGGATATATTCGGGGGTGGAGTTTTTTATCAAAAACAAACAGGCGGACGGGCGCGGGATTCGTATCGGGAGCGACTGCGTGATTTACAACCGCAACCGTTTCGTGCTGGGCGACCTGGCGTATAATCCAAAGGCCGATCTGGTGATCGGCAATCACGTTCACATCAATGCCGGGGGATATCTGAGCGCCGAGGGCGGGCTCTACATCGAAGACTATGTCCTGATCGGCCCCGGCGTGTTTATTCTGAGCGCCGGTCATCAGTATCATGACCTGACGAAACACATTCAGCAGCAGCCCCTAAGCTATGGGACCATTCGCATTGGAACCGGGGCCTGGATCGGTGCCGGGGCCGTGATCCGGGA
>CAZFWD010000104.1:0-10059 GCA_964522535.1 uncultured Desulfonema sp. | reverse complement strand
CAAAGGGATCGGCGAACGGGTTGGCCGCCGCGCCGATGTACATTTTAGGAGGGTTTGTGATTTCTTTTCCGCCTTGGAACTTTCCCTCATCCCGCATTTTTTTGACCATCTGGAGCATCTGGATGGAGTCGATGTCGTGGACATTGGCGGCCATGGGATGATCCCCGAAACAGGGATGGTCCCCCGAAAGGCAGAGCATGGCGTTGATGCCGAAGGAATAGGCACCGAGGATATCGCTTTGCATGGCCAGGCGGTTCCGGTCCCGGGAAACCATCTGGAGAATCGGATCCAGGCCCATCTGTTTGATGAGAATGCATGCGGCGCAGCTCGCCATGCGGACCATGGCGGTCTGGTTGTCCGTGACGTTGATGCTGTCCACATACCCGCGCAGCAGTTCCGCCTTTTCCTTCACCTTTTCGGGTACGGCCCCCCTGGGCGGACCGCATTCGGAGGTCACCGCGAGGTTACCGGATTCAAGTATTTTTTCAAGTCTGCTTTCGGTCTTCATGATGCCAAGTCCTCTCTTATAATTTTCCGGGGGCCGCCGCCAAAGGCGGTTCGCCAATCCTTCGCTTCAATAATTTCCTCGTAGCTTTTTTCCATCCCGAGGGCCTTTAAACGGTCCCAGATCAACTGCCACGCGCAGTCAACCTCGGGGTTTATTTCGCATTTTCCCTTGGTGGAGCCCCCGCAGGGGCCGTTGAAGAGATGCTTTGAACACCGGGCCACCGGGCAGATGCCGCCGGTCAGTCCCAGAACGCAGTTGCCGCATCCGTGGCAGCGTTCCGCAAACACCCCCTGGCGTTCGGAGGCACCCATAAACGTGGTGTTGACCGCGGGAAAGACCGGTTTGGTCTTATACCGTTCGGCAAGGGTCTGGACCCCGCAGCCGCAGGCCATGGAAAGGATGGCATCCACCTGGTCCACGACAGTGACCAACTCCTCGACATACTCCGGGTCGCACTGCCGTTCCAGCGTCATTTCTTTGATGTCAAGGGTTTTGCCCTGTTTTAAGAAATGCATCTGAAGGGCCGAGGCCAGCAGCCCGACCTCTTTTCTTCCGCCCGCCGCGCAGACGGTTACGCATTCGTTGCAGCCGACCAGAAGGATGCGGTTAAAGGGGGTTACGTACGAGATGATTTCTTCCATGGGTTTTCGTTCAGCCGTGATCATTTTTTTTCTCCAGATTCTGTTTCAAATGATTAACCCGCCGCTCTTTGATTTTCGCGGGCAGCGGCATCTTTAATCGGGTTGGGGCCCAGCTTGCGGATTTTTTCCGTAAACGCGGAGGCGGTTTGGGCGAACCGTTCGCCCATGCCTGCGGACATGTTAATAATTTCAACACGTTCGCCGGACATTCCGATTTCTTCCAGAAGTTTTTTCACGGATTTCACCCGCTGGGCCGCGCGAATGTTTCCGGTTTTAAAATGGCAATCCCCCTCCAGGCATCCGGCCACGTATACGCCATCGGCCCCCTTTTGCAGGGCCTTCATGAGGTGTAGGGCGTCGACCTTGCCGGTGCAGGGGACCCGGATGATTTTGATGTTGGGAGGATAGCAGATTCGCTTGCTTCCCGCCATGTCGGCCGCGGTGTAGGCGCAGTAATGACAGCAAAACGCCACGATTTCAGGTTCAAAATTTTCCATCAGTTGATCCTTTCAAACAGGCCGTCCAATTTGGCCATGATCTGATCATCCTCAAACTGCGTCAGCTGGATCGCCTTTGCCGGACAGTCCGCCGCGCAGGTTCCGCAACCGTGGCAGAGAGCCGGATCGATTTCGGAATAGCCGTCCGCGTTGATAAAGGGGACATGAAACGGGCAGACCCGGACGCAAATCAGACAGGCCGCGCATTTGGTGCCATCCACCCGGGCGACCATGGCGCCGAGGTTGATGGCTTTTTTCGCCAGAAGGGTCTGGGCGCGGCCTGCCGCGGCCAGGGCCTGGGTGATGCTTTCCCGAATGAGCTTAGGGGAGTGGGCCGTGCCGGCGATAAAAAAGCCCTGAATCGCCGTGTCGATGGGCCTGAGCTTCACATGGTCTTCCAGAAAATAGCCGTCGTCGGTGCGCGGCAGATGAAAGATCATGGACAGGTCTTCGGTGGTTTCATCGTCGGCGACAAAACCGGTACTCAGGGCGACACAATCGGCGGTGATCTGGATCTCCCTTCCCAGGATGGCGTCCCTGAAGGACACCGTCACCTGATCCCCGTTCGCGGCCACCTGCGGCTTGTTGTCCAGTTCATACCGGGCGAAACCCACCCCCGCCTTTCTGGCCTCCCGGTAGTAGTCTTCAAGGAACCCATAGGTCCGAATGTCGCGGTAAAGGATAAAGATCTGGGCATTCGGGTTGAGGTCTTTGATCCGCAGGGCGTTTTTGATGGCGGACTGGCAGCATATGCGCGAGCAGTTGGGATTTTGGGGTTCCCTGGACCCCACGCACTGAATCATGACGATCTGCTGCCAGGATTTGATTTTTTCCGGGTCGTCTTCAAGGGCGGCATCCAGTTCCAGCTGGGTCATGACCCGCTCGTGTTCGCCCAACAGGTATTCCTTGGGGCGGTTGGGCAGCGCGCCGGTCGCCAGAATGGTGACGCCGTGCTCGATTTTCATGTACTGCATTCGGGGCCCGACCTGCACACCGGTGGTGAACATCCCGGGCATACCGCTGTGATCCACAACAATGGCCCGCGTAATCACCTGGATTTGCTTGTGGGAGAGGGTTTTCTCGATGAGACCCTTCATGTAGGCGGAAACGTCGTCGCCTTCGATGGTTTTGCGGATGGATTTGGCCATGCCGCCGAGTTCCGGGGATCGCTCCACAAGATAGACCCTGAATCCCTGGTCGGCCAGCCGCAGGGCCGCGTTCATGCCGGTCACCCCGCCACCCACCACCAGAACGTTCTGGTTGATGGGAAGGGTGTGATCGGAAAGGGGGCGGTTCATTTTGACCGCGGTGACCGCCATGGAAACAAGCTTTTTCGCCTTCAGGCTGGCGTCCGCGGGCCGGTCCATGTGCACCCAGGTGTCCTGGTCGCGCAGGTTGGCGATTTCCACCAGGTATTTGTTTAAGCCGGCCCGGCGCATCATGTCCTGGAATCTGGCCTCGTGGGTCCTCGGGGAGCATCCGCCGATCACCACTCGGTTTAACTTATTTTTTTGAATCACCTCTTCGATATGCGCCATGGATTCACGGCTGCATCCGTATCCCACCGCCTCGGCCATCACCACATTCGGAAGGGTTTTGGCGGATGCAATAACTTCCTTGACGGGGATGACCCCGCCGATATCGAACCCGCAATCGCAGACAAAAACCCCGACCCGGGGTTCTTCTCCGGATACGTCGCGCTCCGGCGGAAAGTCGTTGCCCGCATCCGTGTCCGATTGGGTTGCCGGCAGGTTCGCGCCGGCCATGCAGGCGGCGGCGCTGGCCTGAACCATGGTTTCGGGAATGTCTTTGGGGCTTTCATACACCCCGCAGACATAGACGCCGGGCCGGGAGGTGGATACCGGGGTAAAATCGTTGGTTTTGGCAAAATTGTGCGCATTCCGGTCAATGCCCAGGATCTCGGACAGGGCGATGGCGTTCTCGGGCATGCGGAAGCCCGTGGAGAGCACCACCATGTCGAAGGTGAGACAGCGGTGCTGGACCTCGTCGTCGGTGGTATAGACGATGCGAAGGTTTTTGGTTTCAGGGTCTTCAAAAATCGAATGGGGGCGGCTTCGAATAAGCCTGACCCCGTATTCATTCTGCGCCCGGTTCAGGTAGCGCTCATAATCCTTGCCGTAGGTCCGCATGTCCATGTAAAAAATGACCGCTTCAATTTCTTCGCCGAAGCGTTCCTTGGTGACAATCGCCTCCTTAAGGGCGTACATGCAGCAGACACTTGAACAGTAAGGCACATCGGCCTTGTTGATCCCCCGGGACCCGACGCACTGAATCCAGGCCACCTTTTCCGGGCGTTTTCCGTCGGACGGCCGGATCAGTTCCCCCTGCGTCGTTCCGGAGGCCGACATAATGCGCTCGTACTGCAGCCCGGTCACGACATTGGCGAATTTTCCGCCGCCGTAGTTATCCAGCACCGAAGGGTCAAACAGATCGGCGCCGGGGCTTAAAATGATCGCCCCCACGGAAAGGGGGGTGGTTTTCGCCGTATCCTCGGCGATAATCGCGTCGGCCTTGCAGACCGCCTGAAGCGCCTTAATATCGTTAACCTTCTCCATGTCCACGGAGAAGGCATAAGGGGTTGCCTGGGGATACCGCATGCAGGTGGGCGCCCTGGGGTCCAAGCCGGGTGTGAAACGCACCCAGTCCGGGAACTGCTTGACGCACTCCCCGCAGGCCGTGCATTTTTCGAGATCAATATAGCGGGGCTCTGTTTTTAAGGTGACCGTGAAATTCCCCGCTTCCCCCTGCACATCGGCGATGGTGGTCATGGGCATCAGGTCCATGTAGGCCTGTCGACCGGTTTCCGAGAGATGGGGGGAGATGGTGCACAGGTCACAGTTGTTGGTGGGAAATGTCCGATCCAGCTGGGTCATCAGGCCGCCGATGGCGTATGCCTTGTCGATTAAGACGACCGGCCGGCACGATTCCGCCAGATCCAGTGCGGCGCGAATACCGCCCACACCGCCGCCCACCACGAGCACCTTTTTTCCGTTTGCCACATCGTGGATATCGTTCATATCTTCCATGAGTTTCCTGCTGTTTATTCCGTTGAGGTCCATTGATTCAGTCTCGATCGTAACCTGACGGCGGAGGGGGCTAAATCCCTGCGCTTTCCAGGATGTCAGGCAGCCGATGCTCCCAGCCGAACGCCACGATTTTTATGCCTTGAACCATTTTTTTCAGCTCAGAGGTCATCTCTGCCGCGATGCGAACGCATTCGGTATCACGATCGGACGCCTTGCGGATGCGCCGAATCAAATCTTCGGAGACGCGGGCGCTCGGGTCATTAATGGAGATGTACCTGGCCACCCCGACGGATTTGATGAGGAAAACAGTGGCGATGATGGGAATGTTAAGGGGTTTGAGCCGGTCCACCAGCCGGCGGTAATGGTTTAAGTCAAAAATCGGCGGGGTGACGACAAACCGGGCACCGGCCGCGACCTTTTTTTCAACGAGGCCGAGCTCGTTGTCCATCTGCTGTTCGTCTTGAAACGGCGCCATGGCACAGCCCACCGTGAACGCCGGGACCCCTTTAAGCTCAAAACCGGCCAGATCCACCCCTTCCTGAAGGGATTGGATCATGTTCAGGATGCCCAGCTCGTCAAGGTCGTCAACGGGTTTTGCATCCCGCTGATCGCCGTTGGCGATGGCCTCTCCGGAGACCACCAGAAGGTTGGCAATACCGAGAACATGCGCGGCAAGGATATCCCCCTGAAGAACCATGCGGTTCCTGTCCCGCCCATAGACGTGAATGACGGTTTCGATGCCCTGCTGGTGCATCAGCGCGCCGCCGGCCAGGGCGCTCATTCGCATGATGCCGTTGTCCATGTCCGGGATCACGACCCCATCAACCCGTCCTTTAAGGCGCCTTGCATTTGTCACAACCTCGGAGATGTCCACCCCTTTGGGGGTATTCATTTCCGCCATGACGACAAATTCTCCGGCTGAAAACTTCTTCTTTAGGCTCATGATTTTTTTCCTTCACTTATTTGACAGTTTCGCAAAAAGTCAAAAGGCGTTTATTTGTTTGGGTTTTTCATGCCGCCGAATAAAAAAGATTTAATAAAAACCCTTTTTATGCAAAAAGTCAAGACAGATCAATAAAATTTTTAAAAATATCCTTTTGTTAATAAAACAGTAAGTTGTCCGGATAATCAGGAGTCACGAGTCATGACGGATAGACGCCGCAGAAGGCCGATGACGCTTCGAACCTGTGTGGATCCTTCGGGTGGGTTTGTTTATGGGGTTCACCACCCCCGCTTTACGGTGGCAAACCTTAGGAAAAATGATGATATCGCCCGTCTCGGTTTTTTTGACGACGGCCGCCCCTATGACAACCGGGCGAACTTCCCGGCCGGAAACCTGGATGAGCCCGAGGCGGATACGATTTTTGAGGTTCCCAATCCCTTTCCGTTTAGGGGAACCACCTATATCGCCAAATCCTGGGCGGACGAAAAGGCAAGAGATCCCAGCGCCATTCGGCTTCCTGAACCCACGCCGTTCTCTTTCTCATCTTCTGTTGTGCAATGGATGGGGAAAAGCCCTTTGCCGCCGGAGCGGGTTGAGGAGATTTTCAGATCCCTTCCCGGCCCGGTGCGGCTGGCCGTGGCCGGCAGCTCCACCGATCCGCAAGACCTGGTCTGCCTGGCTGAATTATCCTGCGAATTCATTCATGACGATTCAGGGACATTTCCGGCGGGCCTGCGGTACCGGACTGATGAAAAAGGGGATGCCGTGCCGGTGATTCATGACCGAATGCTGTTTGAAATCCTGGCCAACAACCGCCGGCTTCCAGATACCTATAAAAAGGTTATGGCGCTGCATCCGGGCGCCCAGGGCAAAAGCGAAATCGTGGGGGAGCAGGACGGCGCAGTCCATGTGTTTGAATACCTGCGGCGAAACAGCTATATCCCCTGGGGGCATTACGCGGCCAACATGGCCCATGACGCGGTCCGTTACCGGATACGGGATTTGAGCCTTGCGGATATGGCCGCCCTGCGGCACCTGTATTACCAGCGCAGCTTTATTCGGGTGGCCGATGAGCTGGGGGTTTTAAAACCAAAGGGGCGGGAAAGTCTTTCCAGCGATGGGCTGGAAGATCTGCGCCGGATCATTGTCGACGCCCTGTCATCGCCGGTCAAACGCCGGGGCCTGAATTTTAACCGCACCCTGTGGGGCTGGAATTTCGGGTTTGATTACGCCCCGAGCGGCTACCGGCTGCATGCCTCCCACCAGCAGGTTCACCAGCAGTTTGCGATGGTTCCCGCAACCATGGAGGCGGCAGGCCGGCCGGGGCAGGCAATGAGCGCTTTCGCCTGCGGCGATCTGGTCGCCGATTTTATCGAAACCTATCAAAAGCAGACCGGCAGGGATTTTTTTGAGGCCTATATTCAGGCGATTGGTCAGAACCGGCGCATGGATGAAAAAAAGGACAACGCCGGCCTGATTGTTTATTCCGATGACCAGGTGATGCTGTTTGTCCCCAAGGCCCAGACCTCCCAGTGGGAGCTCCAGCTGATGACCGTAAAGCCGGTGGGCAATATCCTTGAGGCCGATACCCGGACCCGCGACGCGATTGATTTCGCCATGCTTCTGGCCATGCGGGTATTGGAGGATTTAGGGGCGCGGATGATGCATGCGATTGAGTATTCCAAGCCCTTGAATGATCCCCGGGCCGGTCAGCGCCTGCTTTATGCCTTTCTGCCAAGGCTGCCGGAATCCCCCGGCGCTTTCAGCGAGGCCCAGCTCCGTTGGATCAGCGGGCATTACCCGGAGGATTTCGCGGAAGCCTGCCGGAACCGGCGTCAAGCGGTTTTAACCGGTATTCAAGAAGAGCGACGAATGGTTTTCCCCTGACCTGGCTGTTTTTTTTTGATTCTCTTATTCCTTCTGATTTATAAAATTATTTTTGTTTCTTACGTTTTTGTTTTATAATATTACACTTATGTAATATGGAGTGGAATACCTAAAATTTATGAAAATAAATAACTTATTGAAATATTGAAACTTTATTTGATTTCAATCGGTTTGTCATGGGTGGCACGCCTGTTGCATTTCTTATCGCACAACATTACACAGAATACATCGTTCAGGGACGCATATGTTAAAGAAACCCATTTTACATAGCCGGCTGTCTATTACGGAACAGCTTCGGGATGCGCGGGACGCGTTGTTTGAATCCGGTTCCGTCTCAGACACCCCGACGGTCATACGAAAACACGCGCGTCTGATCGACGATTACATTCGCAACAGCTTTGAGGCCAGCCGCATCGGACCGCAAATGGATATGATTCAAAACCCCTATGCGATTATCGCCCTGGGCGGTTACGGCAGGGAGGAGCAGTGCCTTCACTCGGATGTGGACCTGCTGTTTCTTTTCAAGGATCACGTCCCCGGGGCGGCGGAAGAGCTGATTCGGGAGGTGGTCTATCCCTTGTGGGATATTCGGTTTGAGGTCGGGTATGCCACCCGGTCGCTGAAGGAATGCATCCGGATGTCCAAGGAGGATTATGAAACCCTGACCGCCGTGCTGGACGCGCGAATGATTTGCGGCATTTCATCGGTGTTTACCGATTTGACCGAACAGGTCGAGCGGCAGATCATTCAAAAGGCACCCCAACGGATTATTCGATGGCTGATCGAACGCAACCGAAGGCGTCACCAGGAATTCGGGGATTCCACCTATATGCTGGAGCCGAACCTGAAGGAAGGCAACGGGGGATTGAGGGATTACCACACCATGCGATGGATCGCTCGGGTGCGCTACGGTTTGAAGCATATTCGGGATTTCGAATACCAGGGGCATCTCTCCAGCGACGAATACGGGGATTGGGTGAGTGCATTATCCTTTATATGGGCCGCGCGGAACCGGCTGCACCGGATCACCAAGCGAAAATGCGATCAGCTCTATTTTGAGCATCAGAAGAAACTGGCCGGCGCCATGGGGTTTTTTTCGGAAAACGGGCAGTCCGCGGTGGAACGCCTGCTGAGCGATCTGCATGCCCATACGACCTATATCAAGCACCAGCTGCAGCTGTTTTTATTCGATCTCGGCATCGAGAAGAAAACCCGGTGGCGGCGGCGCATCAAAAAGGCGGATTGCCTCCCCGGCGTTACCGTGGAGCATGGACGGCTGGCGTTTGCGTCTCCCGAAGCCATTCCATCAGACCCGGAGGTGCTGATCCGTATCTTCGCATCCAGCGCGAAACTGAACCTTCCGCTGAGCCATGAGGCGCTTCGGCTGGTCAGGGAGTTTAAGGCGCTGGTCGGGGACGGATTCAGGGCTTCGGCAGCGGTGCGGCAGGCGTTTGAGACGATCCTGCTGGAGCCGGCCGGGACCTTTAACGTGCTGGAGCAGATGCTCAACACCGGGTTTCTGATCCGGCTGATCCCCGAGTATGCCGAAATTGTGGATCGGGTCCAGTATGACGCCTATCATCTGTACCCGGTGGATCGTCATATGCTGCGGACCGTGCATACCGTAAAATCGTTCGGTACCGCCGGTGATCCCTGCATGGATGAGCTGTGCGGGAGTCTTTACCGCGGGCTGAAGCGGAAAAAACTTTTGGTGTTGGCGGCGCTGCTGCACGACATCGGTAAAAGCCGGCCGGGGATGAAACACGCGCAGGCCGGCGCGGATGCGGCGGCTTTGATCCTGGACCGAATGGGGGATACCGCCCGGGAGGTCGAAACGGTCTGTTTTCTGATCGAACATCACCTGTTATTGATTAAGACAGCCGCCCGCCGGGACATTCAAGATGAGGAGACGGCGATCGTCTGCGCCCGGCGAATCGGCGGCGCGAACCGGCTGAAGATGCTCTACCTGTTGACCATAGCGGATTCCGTGGCCACCGGTCCCAAGGCCTGGAACCACTGGACCGCGGTGCTGATGCGGGAGTTTTTTTTAAAGCTTCTGGGGGTGATTGAAAACGGGGAGCTGACCGGACCTCGTGCGGTCCGGGAGATGGAGCGGAAAAAGGCATCTGTCCTGAAATCCGCGGCGAACGTCCAGGAAGGGCGGGAGATGGAGCGGCTGTTTGCCGTTATGTCGCCCCGCTACCTGCTGTATGCGAAAGCCGAGGAGATCGGTTCACACATTCAGCTTTTTCGGCGGCTCGGCGAGGCGGATTTCGTCTGGAAGATCACCCCTGATCCCGGCTTAAACACGCGGAAGGTGGTGGTTTGCGCCAAGGACCGGCCCGGGCTGTTTTCAAAAATCGCCGGAGTGCTCACGTTAAACGGAAGCAATATTTTAGACGTCCAGGTTCACACCTGGACAAACAACACGGCACTGGACATCTTTACGGTGGACCCGCCCCCTGACCCGGAATTTGAGGAGGAGCGGTGGCGGCGTGCGGAAAAAAACCTGGAAGAAGCGCTGGCCGGCGGACTG
>CAZFWD010000103.1:0-2586 GCA_964522535.1 uncultured Desulfonema sp. | reverse complement strand
GATATCGTGCGCTGTCAGCTTGAAATCGCCGCCGGCGAAAAACTTTCGCTTTCCCAGAAGGATATTTCCGGCCGCGGGCATGCCATCGAGTGCCGAATCTACGGGGAAGACCCTGAAAAGGATTTTTTCCCTTGTCCGGGGAAAATCCTTTTTATGCAGGAGCCCACCGGCCCGGGCATTCGCAATGACAGCGGGATCTATTCGGGGATCACGGTGCCGGTGGAGTATGATCCCATCCTCGCCAAGCTGATTGTTTCAGCCCAAACCCGCGAGCTGGCCGTCAAACGAATGGCCGATGCCCTGTCCAGGTATGTAATATTGGGGATCAAGACCCCCATTTCGTTTTTGCAGGACGTGATCGGCTCAAAGGCTTTTCAGCAGGGGGAGACCTATACGGATTTTATTTTTAAACATTTTTCAGGCTGGAAACCGGCCCTGCCCCACATCCATGAATCCTGCCTGGCCTTTGCCGTTTGCGAACAAATCAAAAGCCGGCGGCCGGCGGCATTTTCACCCGCGGCAGGGGAGTTTCCCACACCCTGGGAGACCCTGGGAAACTGGCGCGGGTAGCGGATCCAAAGGGGATCGAAGAATACAATGGCGTATCACTTAAAAATCGGCAATACCGATATTCGAATGGACGTCGATGCGGCGGATCAGGATGGACTGACCGCGGTGATCGGTGAAAAAAAATACCGGGTCGGCTACGAAGCCATTTCGGAAAACCGGCTTTTTTTAACCGTGGATGACGGAAAGGAAAAAACCGCGATCCAGGCCTATATCGCGGAAACAACGGACGGCAAACTCATCCATATCAACGGCAACAGTTATCTGGTCTCGGATGCCGACGTCCTTTCCCGGCAACAGACCAGAAAAAGCGGAGGCGCCGGCCTTCCGGATCAAATGACTCCGGCCACCCCCGCGGTCGTCACCGCCGTTCTGGTTCGAGTGGGGGACCCGGTTAAAAAAGGACAGGGGGTTGCGGTGGTTTCCGCCATGAAAATGGAAACCACCCTGATGGCGCCTTATGACGGAAAGGTCGTTAAAATCAACGCCGCCGAAGGGGACAAGGTCGCCCCCGGCGATATCCTGATGGAAATCGAAAAGACAGAAGATTCAAACTAAACAAAAATACACAATAACCAAAGGGGGAAAACCTAATCATGGGAAGTGAACTCTATTTCAACAAGGATCATGAACTGGTGCGAAAAGCGGTGCGGGACTTTGTCAACAAGGAGATCAACCCGCATGTGGATGAGTGGGAGGAGCAGGGGATCGCGCCCCTGCATGAGCTGTTTAAAAAAATGGGGGACCTGGGGTTTCTCGGCATCCGCTATCCTGAAGAATACGGCGGCGAGGGGCTGGACTACTGGTATGAACTTGTGGTCATGGAGGAACTGGCCCACAGCCGATGCGGCGGCGTGCCCATGGCCATCGCGGTGCAGATGAGCATGGCCTTACCAGCCATTGATGAATTCGGCAGCGCGTATTTAAAAGAGACCTACCTGAAACCGGCCATCAAGGGGGAACTGGTTTCCGCCATCGCCGTCACCGAGCCGGACGCGGGCTCGGACGTGGCGGCCTTAAGGACCTTTGCCAGAAAAGACGGCGACTCCTACATCCTGACCGGCTCCAAAACCTACATCACCAACGGCACTCAGGCGGATTTTCTCACCCTGCTGGCCCGCTCCAGCGAGGCGACGGGATACCACTCCTTCAGCCTGTTTGTGGTTCCCACGAACCTGCCCGGGTTCAAGGTCAGCCGGAAACTGGATAAAATGGGCATGCGAAGCAGCGATACCGCGGAGCTGTATTTCGACGACATGCGGATTCCGGCCGAAAACCTCATCGGCATCGAAGGCGAAGGGTTCATTCAGCAGATGATGCAGTTCCAGCATGAACGCTTCGCCGTGCTGCCCATGACCTATATCAGCGGCAGGGATATCATTAATGATACGGCGGAATACCTTAAAAAGCGGATCGTTTTCGGAAAACCCCTGATCAAGAAACAGGTGCTGCGTCACCGGCTTGTGGATTGGTTGAGCGAACTCGAAAGCCTTCGGCAGTTTACCTATCACATCGTGCGCATGAAGATGGCCGGCCAGGACGTGACCCGGGAGGTCTCCATGGGCAAGCTCTTGAGCGGAAACCTGATGGGCCGGCTGGTGGACGGCTGCCTGCAGATGTACGGCGGACTGGGGTTCATGAACGAGATGCCTATTTCCCGGGCTTTTCGGGACGCCCGGCTGCTGTCCATCGGCGGCGGCGCCAGCGAGGTGATGAGTGATGTCATTGCGAGGCTGGAAGGGTACTAATGCGGAATAGGTCCGCAGCCCAATATTTTTACCACAGAGACCACAGAGATAGCGGTTTTTTTTACTTTGTTTTCTCTGTACTCTCAAGTGAGCATCGGCGAACGGGTGATTTTTAAGTGCTTGATGCATTCGTAAAAAGTCGACTGTGAGCGAGATTGAGGCTTTGAGGGTATAAGCGGTTTGTGTTGAATGCGTTAAAAATTGCAAGTTGTTTGAGGCGCTTGCGCCGAGTTCTTGCAATTTAGCATTCAATGCAAACCGCGCCTCAAAG
>CAZFWD010000102.1:0-4736 GCA_964522535.1 uncultured Desulfonema sp. | reverse complement strand
CCCCGGTCCCCACCTGGCTTTTCCGCTTTTCGGAGATCTCCGCCTGCTGCTCCCGCATCTGAATGTCGTAGAGCCGGGCCAGCAGCACCTTCATGGCCTTGGCCTTGTTTTTATGCTGGGACTTTTCGTCCTGGCAGGTCACCACGAGCCCGGTGGGCCGGTGGGTAATCCGCACCGCGGAATCCGTGGTGTTTACGGACTGGCCGCCCGGACCGGTGGAACGGAACACATCGATCTTTAAATCCGCCGGGTCCAGGCTGACCTCGACCTCATCGATCTCCGGCAGGACCGCCACGGTGACCGCGGAGGTATGAACCCGGCCTTGGGCCTCGGTCACCGGCACCCGCTGCACCCGGTGGGTGCCGCTTTCGTATTTCAGGCGGCTGTATGCCCCCTTGCCCTTCACCAGAAGGATCAGCTCCTTGAAACCGCCGGAATCGGTCACATGCTCGGAAAGAATCTCCAGGTCCCATCCCCGGACTTCCGCATACCGGCTGTACATTCGAAAGAGATCCCCGGCAAACAGCGCCGCCTCTTCCCCGCCGGTGCCCGCCCGAATCTCAAGCAGCACGTTTTTATCCGCGTTGGGGTCCTTGGGGATCAGAAGGGTTTTTAACTGGTGTTCCAAAGCATCCATCTGAACGGAAAGGGCATCAATTTCCCTTCGGGCCAGTTCCTTCATCTCGGGATCATGATCGGAAAGCAGCTCCCGGCTCCCCTCCAGGTCGCTTAAAGTCCGCTTGTAGGTTCTGAAAACCGTAACGACCTTTCCAAGCTCGCTGTGCTCGCGGACATACCGGGTGTATACCTCCCGGTTCCCGACCACGGCCGGGTCGCTTAAGAGCTGTTCCAGCTCCAAAAACCGCTGCTCTATCCCCTCCAGCTGTTCCAGCATGGATTCCATCCCTTATTCACCGGACCAAAACAATAATCCTGATGAAATCATAACGACCGCATCAGGATCATGCTTTAAAAAGCTACAAATACTATTTTTTGCCGTCTTGGTCCTGAAACTTTTCATACTTTCGGCGGAACCGTTCAATGCGGCCCGCCGAGTCCACCAGCTTCTGCTTGCCGGTATAAAACGGATGGCATTTGGAGCAGATTTCCACGCGAATGTCCGACTTGGTGGAACCCACCTTCAGCTCATTGCCGCAGGCGCATTTAATGGTTGTTTCCGCATATTCCGGATGAATCTCCTTTTTCATGAAACCTTCCTCTTTTCCTATGAATTCATCATGTCCAAAAATTCTTTGTTGGTTTTCGTCCCCTGCATCTTATCCAGCAAAAATTCCAGGCTGTCAACAGGATTTAGCGTGGAAAGGAGTTTTCGCAGAATCCAGATTCGGGTTAAGGTCTCCTGCTCCAGAAGCAGCTCTTCCTTTCGCGTGCCCGACCGGTTGATATCGATGGCGGGGTACATGCGCCGATCCGCCAGGCGGCGGTCCAACTGCAGCTCCATATTCCCGGTGCCCTTGAATTCCTCAAATATCACATCGTCCATTCGGCTGCCGGTATCCACCAGGGCGGTGGCGAGGATGGTCAGGCTGCCCCCCTCGTCGATGTTGCGGGCGGCCCCGAAAAACCGTTTCGGGCGATGCAGGGCGTTGGAATCGACGCCGCCGGACAGGATCTTGCCGCTCGGCGGCACCACCGTATTGTAAGCGCGCGCCAGACGGGTAATGCTGTCCAAAAGGATCACCACATGCCATTTATGCTCCACCAGGCGCTTGGCCTTCTCGATCACCATCTCGGCGACCTGAACATGCCGCTCCGCGGGTTCGTCAAAGGTGGAGCTGATGACTTCGGCCTTCACCGACCGCTGCATGTCCGTCACCTCTTCGGGCCGCTCATCGATCAGCACGACAAACGGCACCACGTTTTTATGGTTGGCGATGATGCTGTTGGCGATATTTTTTAAAATCATCGTCTTGCCGGCCCGCGGCGGCGAGACGATCAGGCCCCGCTGGCCGAAACCGATGGGGGTCATCAGGTCGATGATCCGGGTCGTGTAGTTGTCGCCTTCGGTTTCAAGCTTGATCTTTTTTTCCGGAAACAGCGGGGTCAGGTTGTCAAAAAAAATCTTGTCCTTGGCGGTCTCCGGCTCCTCAAAATTAATGGCCTCCACCTTCAGTAGCGCGAAGTACCGCTCCGATTCCTTGGGCTGCCGAATCTGGCCGGAAACCGTGTCCCCGGTCTTTAGGTTGAACCGGCGGATCTGGGACGGGGAAACATAGATGTCGTCCGGTCCGGGCAGGTAGTTGTAGTTGGAAGACCTCAGGAACCCGAAACCATCCGGCAGAATCTCTAAGGTCCCCTCGCCGTAGATAAGCCCGTTTTTCTCGATCTGGGCCTGCAGCAGCGCAAAAATAAGCTCCTGCTTGCGCATCCCCCCGGTGTTCTCGATGTCGAACTTCTTGGCCATACGGGTGAGTTCGCCGATCTTGGCATTTTTTAATTCAATAATGTTCATTCAATACCCCGTCGAATAAGGTTTTTAACAAATAGCCCGCACACTTCGCGCAAATACCCAAAGAAAAAAAAGATCAATCTGGAAGGATGCCGGTTTGATCCGTTTTGAACCGCACGCCCTGACCGTCGCCACTGAGGTTACACCATTCGGAGAATATTAAGGATCACCTTTAAGACAATATCAGGCCTGAATCAAGAGAAGGCACAACAGGCACCTATTCAATTTTTACCGCAGAACAACAGGGAAACGCTCCAGCAGGTAGATTTTTTTAGACCTTAATCTGTTTTTTATCCCATGTCAAGGCATTTTAAGCGCTTTAATAAAAAGCGGGCGAATATTTTTTTTGCTGATATTTGAATTTATTTTGCAAATCAAGCTTTTTTTACCGGCCCGCCGAAAACCAAACAGACATCGAAAACAGAGGGGCATTCATAAAAAGCGGTTTACTCCTTGGAAGTCACCCGTGAGCAAGATTGAGGCTTTCGGGTCTCATGCTCCGGGTTTGCTGAATATCCGGTTGAAAAAATCCGCATAAAACCGGTCCACCGCTTTCCGGGTCTCCGCCAGGGTTCCGCTGTTGTCGATGACAAAATCCGATCTTGCGATTTTCTCCGCCTCGGGCATCTGAATCTGGATCAGCGCCTCGGCCTCCTGCTCCGTGAGGGCGTCCCGTTTCATCAGACGCGCGACGCGGATCTTTTGCGCAACGGTCACGATCACCACAAAATCAAAAAAACCCTCCATGCCGGCCTCAAAAAGCAGCGGCACCTCCACAGCCACGACCGGTTCCCGTTTCTGTTTCGCATCCTCAAAGCCTTTTTGCATGAGCGCGAACACCGCCGGATGAACGAACCCCTCCAGCATCTTTTTTTTCTCGGCGCTTTGGGTAATGATCCCGCGAAGCTTTCTGCGGTCGAGGGTGTTGTCTGATAAGAGGGCCTCCTTTCCGAAGTAATCAACGATTTTTTTATAGGCGGGGGTCCCCGGCGCCACCGCCTTTCTGGCCAGGTCATCCGCCCTGAGAACGGTGAGCCCCCGGCTTTCCAGAAAATCGCAGACAACGGATTTGCCGCAGCCCGCGCCTCCGGTAACCCCCAGCCTTACCGGCGAAAATGCCTCATTCTCGGTATGCTTCATAGGAATTCATTGAAAATAAAAGGGATTCATATTATACTAATCAGGCTGACGCGGCGCCCTGTTTTTCCGTCGGTGATGAACCCATGAACAACCTGAATCCGGAGGCCGCCGGAACAGACCGCCACCGCATAAAAGGATTTTTCAATTACATTAAAAAATGATTCAAATCAACATAAAATTTATTCCGTTTCTGCCGGACGATTCGAATATCTATCTTGTCGGCGGGACCGTGCGGGACATCCTTCTGGGCACCCCCCCCAAAGACTATGATCTCGTCACGACAGACGACCCGAAGGCCCTGGCCGAACAAATCGCCGAAAAAGCCAAAAGCCGGGCCGTGGCCCTGGGAAAACCCGGTTTGCGGATTTACCGGGTCACGGCCGGGGAACAGACCTTTGACATCGCGCCGGCCAAAGGAGGCACCATTGAATCCGATTTGAAAAAAAGGGATTTTACCATAAACGCCCTGGCGGTCTCCGCCGCCACCGGAAAGCTCATCGACCTTCAAAACGGAATAGAAGACCTCCACGACGCGAAAATACGGATGGTGTCCGAGGAAAACCTCACGGAAGACCCCCTGCGGATGCTCAGGGCCTACCGAATGGGGGCCTGCCTGAATTTTACCATCGAACCCAAGACCGGCCAAACCATTTCAAAAGGGGCGTTTCGAATTTACACATCCGCGGGGGAACGGATTCGGGACGAGCTGCTGAAGCTGTTCGGCGCTGCCAACTCATACCCTTATCTGGCCGAAATGGATGAAACAGGCCTCTTATCGGGAATCTTTCCTGAAATCGAACCCCTGAAACACTGCCAACAGAACCGATTTCACGATGCCGACGTGTTCGCGCACACCTTAAGCGCCTATGCCCACCTTGAAAAGGGTATCAGCTCCCCGGAAACCCTGCTTCCAGACACCAGCGCGGCCGCTCTTTTGCTTGAATCGGCCCCCTGTGTTCCGCTCTTAAAATACAGCCTGCTGCTGCACGATCTGGGCAAACCCGAAACCCGGACGATTGATGAGAAGGGGACTGTTCATTTCTACACCCACGAAGCGGCGGGGGCCCCCCCCCCTTTTAGGATCAACCCCCCGCCCCGGGTCTCCCACAAAAACAAGCCGGACGGG
>CAZFWD010000101.1:0-11723 GCA_964522535.1 uncultured Desulfonema sp. | reverse complement strand
ACCCCTATCGTTCGTTTTTTGTGATTCTAACCGCAGCGCGTCGGCGATCGCCTTGAGCTGGCACAGAAGCCCTTCCATATCCTCTGTTTTCATGGCGTTCGGGCCGTCGGAAAGCGCCTGGTCCGGGTTTTCGTGAACCTCGATAAACACCCCGTCCACACCGACGGCTACCGCGGCCCTGGCCAGAATCGGCGCGAACCTTCGTTCCCCCGAGGAGGCCGAGCCCGCTCCCCCCGGCATCTGCACGCTGTGGGTGGCGTCGAAGATTACGGGGCAGCCGGTTTCCTGCATGATTTTGATGCTTCGAAAATCGGTGACCAGGTTGTTGTAACCGAACATGGCCCCCCGCTCCGTGAGCAGAATACGGTTGTTGCCCGTGGATAAAGCCTTTTCCACCACGTTTCTCATGTCCCAGGGCGCAAGGAACTGGCCTTTTTTGATGTTGACCGGTTTTCCGGTACTGGCCGCCGCCACAACCAGGTCGGTCTGTCGGCACAGAAAGGCCGGGATCTGGATGATGTCCAGCACTTGAGCGGCCGCCTCGATTTCACTGACCCGGTGCACGTCGGAGGTTACGGGAATGCCGAGATCCTCGCGAATAAAAGACAGGGTTTTCAATCCCTTTTCCATCCCCGGCCCCCTGAATGATGTGATCGCGGTCCTGTTGGCCTTGTCATAGGAGGCCTTGAATATGAAGGGGATATCCAGCTTGCCGGTGACGTCTTTCAGGAAAGCGGCCAGGGCATAGGCTGAGCGCTCATCCTCGATCACGCAGGGTCCGGCGATCAGGACAAAGGGGGCCGGCCCGCCGATGGTGATGTCGTTTATGTTTAAACGGATCTGATTGACCATTTTTCTCCTTCCCAGCAGGTATAAGCACCAGTTACCCCGGGTGCCCTGAAAAGTCAAGAAACGAAAAATAAGCCCTTGCTAACGGAGGCCATACCTGCTAAAAAAATATAATTTTTATTCGTCGCTCGAGGATGTGGGGGAATCGCAATGATGTTTAAAACAAAGGACAAAGCCAAGGCGTTTAAGATCTGGTTGCTGACCGGCCTTTGTCTGGTGTTTGTTTTTGTCGGGGTCTGGTTGTTTTTGGTCCGGTTCGAGGGGGAGCCCCCTCAAATCGAAATGAGCCTCGATTCCTGTTTTTTGCCCGCGGACACAGAGATTGCGGGTGTGGTTTCCGATACCAAAAGCGGGGTAAGAAGGCTCTGGATCGGTTTGTTGAAGGACGGAAAGCAAACCGTTCTTCTGGAAAAGCTTCTGGCCGCTCAACCGCCGGATCCGAGCGGCGGCCGTAACCGCGTGCCGTTTATGGTGCGGGTCAACACAAAAGAGTTAAAAATTTCCGACGGCGATGCGACCCTGATCATCGCGACCTGGGACAATTCCTGGCGGAACTGGTGGAAGGGGAACAGGGCCTACCTGGAAAAGGATATCGTGTTTGATACCAAGCCGCCGGTGCTGTCTGTTTTAAGCAACATGCACAACGTCAGCCAGGGCGGTTCGGGGCTTGTGGTTTATCGTCTGTCCGAGCCATGCCCGATAAGCGGGGTCCAGGTGGGAGAAGATTTCTTCCCCGGCCATTCCGGATTTTTTCAGGATGCAAATACTTATCTGGCGTTTTTCGCGCTCCGGTACGACCAGGGGGCTGATACGGATATCCATGTAAAGGCGCTGGATTCGGCCGGGAATGCAGCAAGGGGCGGGTTTTATCATCATGTCTTAAAAAAACGGTTTAAACATGACACCCTGGCCATTTCCGATGATTTTTTGAATTGGAAGCTTCCGGAGTTTCAGGACATGGAAGGTTGGTCGGAAGAGGCCTCGCCCAAGGATAAGTTTATTTTTGTCAACCGGGAGCTGCGGCATAAAAACAATGAAACCATACTGGCATGCGGCAAAAAAACCGAGGCGCGAATGTTCTGGACAGGCGCCTTCGGCCGTTTGCCGAAATCCGCGCGGCGAGCAGGGTTCGCGGATCACCGAACCTATACCTATCACGACGAAAGGATTGATGCGGCGGTTCACATGGGGATCGACCTGGCCTCGGTGAGGCATGCCGAGGTGCCCGCGGCCAATGCCGGAAGGGTCGTGTATTCAGGCATGACGGGGATTTACGGAAACCTCGTGTGCATCGATCATGGTTTCGGTCTGTTTTCCGTCTATGCCCATCTCAGCCGAATGACCGTTGAACCCGGGGCCGAGGTCAACAAGGGAGACCTGATCGGCTATACCGGCACCACCGGTCTGGCGGGCGGGGATCATCTGCATTTCGGAATGTTTGTGGATCATGTGTTTGTAAACCCGGTGGAATGGTGGGACGCGGAGTGGATACACAACAATGTCACCGCAAAGATCGAAAACGTGAGGTCTATGATCGAGTAAGAAAATTCGGTGCGGTTTATTTTTTTAAGGTAAAGGCAATGGCCAGGCATAAAGTCAATAAAACCTATCAAGAGATCAACGAAAAAATCAGGTCCGGCAAGGTGGTTGTCGTGACCGCTGAGGAGATCATCGATATCGTCCGGAAGGACGGGGCGGTTGAGGCGGCAAAGCGGATCGACGTGGTCACCACCGGGACTTTCGCCCCCATGTGTTCCTCCGGGGCCTTTATCAACTTCGGTCAGTCGGTGCCCACCATCAAGGCCGCCAAGGTCTGGCTGAATAAGGTGCCGGCATATACCGGGCTTGCCGCCGTGGATTGCTATATCGGCGCCACCGAACCCTGCGAGGATGACCCCTTGAACAAGGTGTGGCCGGGTGAGTTCCGATACGGCGGCGGGCATGTCATCGCCGACCTGGTGGCCGGCAAAAAGGTGTATTTAAAGGCAACGGCCTACGGAACCTCGTGTTATCCCGCAAGGGAGATGGAAAGAGAGGTCACCCTCAAGGATCTGCCCCAGGCCACCTTATGCAATCCGCGAAACGGCTATCAGAATTACAACTGTGCCGTCAATCTGACAAACAAAACCATATACACCTATATGGGGACGTTAAAGCCCAAGGCCGGCAATGCCAACTACGCGACCTCCGGGCAGTTGAGCCCGCTTTTAAATGATCCGTGTTATAAAACCATCGGACTCGGCACCCGGATCTTTCTCGGCGGCGGAGCGGGGTACGTGGTCTGGCACGGCACCCAGCACAACCCGTCGGCGCCCCGGGGGAAAAACGGGGTCCCTACGGAGCCGGCCGGCACCATGTGGGTGATGGGGGACCTCAAGCAGATGCGCCCCGATTGGATCGTTGGGGTGAGCGTCCAGGGGTACGGGGTATCTTTGGCGGTCGGCATCGGCGTGCCCATCCCATTGTTGAATGAGGAGATCGCGACCTATACCGCCGTGGCCGATGAGGACATCCTTGTACCGATTATTGACTACGGACATGATTATCCTAACGGGATTCGTAAAAATCACGGACGGGTGAGTTATGGGCAGCTGAAAAGCGGAATGATGACCTTGGACGGCAAGGAGGTCCCCACGGTTCCGCTTTCAAGCGTGTTCAAGGCCAGGCAGATTGCCGATATTTTAAAACAATGGATTTCGAAAGGAAGGTTTACTCTTGGCGAGCCCCAGTTTACACTTCCGATCGGGTAAACCGGACTTCATCTTCCAGAGTGGATCAACCCGATTGCCCAACGGAAAGGCATAACCGTTTGAATCAGATTTTAAACCCGCGGAAAACAGCGGATCAAAAGACGGCCGCGAAAAAAAGCCGGCTTCGGGAAAACATCGAGGCGATTATTGTCGCCGTTATTCTGGCCCTGTTTATTCGAACCTTCGTGGTGCAGGCGTTTAAGATCCCTTCCGGCTCCATGAAGCCGACCCTGCAGATTGGGGATCATATCCTGGTGAACAAGTTCATCTACGGGGTGAAGGTTCCGTTTTCCGGAACCCCCCTGATACCGGTCCGTAAACCGGCAAACGGCGATATCATTGTCTTCAGGTACCCGGTGGAGCCCGACAAGGATTTTATCAAGCGGGTGATCGGCATTCCCGGTGATGTGGTTGAGATTCGAAACAAGAAGGTGTTTGTCAATCACGAGTCTGTTACGGATGATCAAGGGGTGCACACCGATCCCCATATCCTTAGCGGAAGGATCAATCAGAGGGACAATTTTGGGCCGATCCGCGTGCCCGAGGGTTCGTATTTTACGATGGGGGATAACCGGGACAACAGTTACGACAGCAGGTTCTGGGGGTTTGTGGAGGAAAAGGGGATTCTGGGCAAGGCGTTTATCATCTATTGGTCCTGGGATAGTGATAATTTCGGCGTCAGGTGGGGAAGGATCGGTTCACTCATCGAATAGGACGGCGTAAAATGAAGTGGTCTCGAAAAGACATTTTAGATATTCAGTCTCTTTCAACGGATGAGATCAACACGATTCTGGACACGGCGGCCGGTCTGAAGGAGATTTCCCAGCGGCCCATCAAGAAGGTGCCGGTGTTGCGGGGGAAAACCGTCGTCCTGTTTTTCCATGAGCCGAGCACGCGGACCCGGGTTTCGTTTGATGTCGCGGCAAAACGGCTTTCCGCCGATGCCATCGCCATATCCGCGTCAACCAGCAGCATGGTCAAGGGGGAGACCCTGATCGACACCGCCCGCAACCTTCAGGCCATGAACCCGGACGTTCTTGTGATTCGGCATGCCTCCTCGGGCGTACCGCATCTGCTGGCTTCGAAGGTTTCCGCTTCCGTGATCAATGCGGGTGACGGCATGCACGCCCATCCCAGCCAGGCGCTGCTGGACATGATGACCGTTCGGGAAAAAAAAGGCTCCCTGAAAGGACTGACAATCGCCATTATCGGCGACATTTCGCACAGCCGGGTGGCCTGCTCGAACATCGCGGGCTTTACCAAAATGGGGGCTTTTGTCCGGGTGGCCGGGCCTCCCACCATGATGCCGTCGGGCGTTGAGACCCTTGGCGCCGATCCCACGGATGTGATGGATGAGGCCATTGACGGGGCGGACGTGATCATGATGCTGCGGATTCAAAAAGAAAGGCAGAAAAATTTTTTGTTTCCATCGGAGCGGGAGTACGCAAAAAGATACCAGCTCACCCGGTCGCGTCTGGAAAGAGCCAAGCCGGATGCCCTGATCATGCATCCCGGCCCTTTGAACCGGGGGGTGGAAATCCACCCGGATGTGGCCGACGGATCCCACTCCGTTATCCTGGATCAGGTGAACAACGGGGTCGCCGTCCGCATGGCGCTCCTTTACCTGCTTGCCGGAGGTTCGCGCAATGGGGATGATCATTAAAAACGGTCATGTGATCGATCCCGAAAACATCGATGCCGTTGCAGATATTTATATCGATGATGAAGGGAAAATCCTGCGGCTCCAAACCCATGCATCCGGGGCGGATGGTCCGGAATGCGGCACTCCCGGAAACAACCCGCCCGAAGCGGAAACAGGAGCGGACAGAATCATCGACGCCTCGGGGTGCATCGTGACCCCGGGCTTGATAGACATGCATGTTCATTTAAGGGACCCGGGCGAAGAGAACAAGGAACCCGCCGAACCCGGGGCGCAGGCCGCCGCGGCGGGCGGTTTTACCGCCGTCTGCTGCATGCCCAACACCTTTCCGGTGAATGACAACCGGCAGGTCACGGAATATATCGTTCATAAGGCCGCCCAACGCCGTTCCGTCAGGGTGTATCCAATCGCGGCCATCAGCAGGGGGCTTCAGGGCGAAGCGTTGTGCGAGTACGGCGAGTTGAAGGAAGCCGGCGCCATCGCCGTCTCCGATGACGGCAGGCCGGTGATGAATGCGCAGCTGATGCGCCGGGTTCTCGAGTATTCAAAATCCATGAAACTTCCGGTGATTTCCCACTGCGAAGAGACCGCGCTTTCCGCCGGCGTGATGAACGAGGGCCCGGTCGCCACCCGGCTGGGGCTTGCCGGGATTCCGAACGCCGCCGAGAGCATCATGGTCATGCGGGATATCGCCCTGAGTGAGCTGACCGGGGTCCCCATCCATATCGCCCATGTCAGCACGCGGGAGTCCGTGGCCGCGATTCGGGAGGCGAAAGCCAGGGGGGCTCGGGTTACAGCGGAGACCGCGCCCCATTATTTTACCTTAACCGATGAAGCGGTCTTCGAATACAGCACCCATGCCAAGATGTACCCGCCCCTGAGGGGGATCGAAGACCGGGAGGCGGTCCGGCGGGGGCTTGCCGACGCCACGATCGATGCGATTGCCACGGATCATGCGCCGCATTCCGTTTTGGAAAAGGAGCTGGAATTTGATGCGGCGGCAAACGGCATTATCGGGCTGGAGACCTCCCTGTCCCTGGGGCTTAGGCTTGTGGCCGAAGGCGTCCTGACCCTTGCCCAGCTGATTGAAAAGATGTTCACCAACCCCGCTCGAATACTGGGCCTTTCCGGGGGGATTCGGGTCGGAAACCCGGCGGATATTACGATCATTGATCCTTCCATTTCCTATGCCTATCATGCGGCTGACGGGTTTTCAAAAAGCCGCAATACCCCTTTTGAGGGGTGGGGGTTTACCGGAAGGGCGATTTACACCATTGTGGAGGGACGGGTGGTGTTTGCGGCATAACCGCCGCTTGGAATGTATCGAAAATGACCGAAGCAAACGCGCATATTCTTGTGGTGGATGATGAACTCAGTATGAGGCAGCTCCTTGAGTTGATGCTCGCCAAGGAGGGGTATCGGGTGTCCTGCGCGGAAAGCGGGCAGCAGGCCAAAGCCCTGCTCGAAGACGGTTTTTTTGATCTTGTGTTATGCGATATTCGGCTGGGGGATATCAGCGGCCTGGAGGTGCTGCGCGCGGCCAAGTCGATTCACACGGAAACAATCGTTGTCATGATTTCAGCCTATGCCACGGCCGAAAACGCGGTTCAGGCGATGAACGACGGCGCATATGATTACCTTCCCAAACCCTTTGACACCGATGAGCTGAAGCAGACCATTGCGAACGCCCTCAGGCTGAAGACCCTTTCCGCTGAGAAGCAAAGCTTAGATGATGAGCTGAAAAAAAACCTGCATTTTGGTTTTCTGGTGGGCAATTCCCCCCGCATGCTGCATATTTACGGGATTATCAAACAGGTATCGAAGACCCGCACCAATGTTCTGATCACGGGCGAGTCCGGAACCGGCAAGGAGCTGATCGCGTGCGCCATCCACAAGCAGAGCGACCGTCACGACAGGCCCTTCGTCGTGATCAACTGCGGAAGCATACCGGAAACCCTGATTGAGAGCGAATTTTTCGGCTACAAGCGGGGGGCGTTCACCGGCGCGCTTCAGGACAAGAAGGGGCTTTTCGAGACGGCCAACACCGGGACCGTGTTTCTGGATGAAATCGGGGACCTGAGCCAGCAGATGCAGGTCAAGATGTTGCGTGTCATTCAGGAGCGGGTGTTTAAACCGGTGGGCGGCAATGAGGATATAGCGGTCGATATTCGGGTAATCGCCGCGACGAACAAAAACTTGGAAAAAGAGGTGATCGCCGGAAGGTTCCGGGAGGACCTTTTTTACCGGATCAATGTGGTGGAGATCAAGATTCCGCCGCTTCGGGAACGCAAAAACGACATTCGTGCGCTTGCCCAGCATTTTCTGGAAAAATATTCCCGAAAGGTCGGCAAGGAGATCACCAAGATCTCTTCCTACGCCGTGGATTTGTTGCAGAAATATGATTTTCCGGGCAATGTGCGGGAACTCGAAAACCTGATTGAACGCAGCGTGGCGCTTTCAAGCACGAATATCATTCTGCCCGACAGCCTTTCCCTTTCCATTCATAAGCGCAGGTGGATCGAAGGAATAGAAAATCAGCGGTTCAACCTGGATGAGGTGGAAAAGGGGGTTCATCTGGACGGCATCCTTGAAGAGATTGAAAAGGCATACATTGAAAGAGCTCTGGCGTATTCCGCAGGGAACAAGAATCATGCGGCGGATCTTTTGGGGATCAGCCTGCGTTCCTTCCGTTACCGCTGCAGTAAGTTGGGGATCGATAAATCCACGGATTAAATCCTCGCGAATCTCCTCCCGCCTGAAGGCATGAATCCAGCATTGATGGCAAAGTGAAAGAATGACGACCGATGATCAGTGTGGACAACCTTTCAAAAGGATTCGGCGACCATATCCTGCTTGATGATATCAGCTTTAAAATCAATCGGCATGAACGGGTCGGGCTGGTCGGCCGGAACGGACACGGCAAGACCACCTTGTTTCGCATCCTCGCCGAATTGGAAGCGCCGGATGCCGGAAGGATATCGGTCCCTAAAAATTACCGGATCGGTTATGTCCGTCAGGACGTGCATCTGACAGAGAAAACGGTTTTTGAGGAAGCCGTAAAGAGTCTTCCAGAGGCGGATCCCTCCCATTACTGGAAAGCCGAAAAGGCCCTGTTCGGGCTTGGGTTTTGCCCGGCGGACCTGAAGCAGCCCCCGCAGGCGCTTTCAGGCGGCTTTCAGGTGCGGTTGAATCTGACCAAGGTACTGCTTTCGGATCCGGACCTGCTGCTGCTGGATGAACCCACAAACTACCTGGATATCACGGCCATTCGATGGATTCGCCGGTATCTGCAGGACTGGCCGCGCGAACTTTTTATGATCACCCATGACCGGGGACTGATGGATCAGGTCGTGACGCATATCATCGGGATTCACCGCCAAAAGACACGCAAAATCGCCGGCGATACAGGAAAATACTATATGCAGGTGGCCCAGACCGAAGAGGTGTATGAAAGATCCAGAATCAACGAAGCGCGCCGGCGAAAAGAAATAGAGGCGTTTATCGCCCGTTTCAGGGCAAAAGCAAGGCTTGCCGGGCTTGTGCAGTCCAGAATAAAGACCTTGAACCGGCAGTCCGGACGCAAAAAACTTCAAAAATTTAAAACCCTGGACTTTTCATTTCGAAGCAAGCCATTCGCCGGCAAATACATGATGAGTGTCACGGATCTCTGTTTTTTCTATGCGGGTAAGCGTCCGTTGATTTCAAATTTCAATATCACCATCGCGCCCAGGGACCGAATCTGCGTCATCGGACAAAACGGCGCAGGCAAAACCACCCTGCTGAAGCTTTTTTCCGGCTTTCTTTCTCCGGAAAGCGGATGCATCAGCGATCATCCTGAAACGGTGAAGGGGTATTTCGAGCAGACCCATGTTTCGTCCCTGGTGGATACGAGAAGCGTTGAGGAGGAGATCCTGTTTTCCGTACCGGGTGTGGACCGCCAACTCGCCCGCGATATCTGCGGGGCCATGTTGTTTGAGGGGGATGCGGCCTTAAAGAAAATCGGTGTTTTGTCCGGGGGCGAAAAAAGCCGGGTGATGCTGGGAAAACTGCTCTGCACCCCCATCAACCTGCTTCTGCTGGATGAACCCAGCAACCATTTCGATATGGAGTCCTGCGACGCGCTTCTTTCGGCCATTGACCGGTTTGAAGGCGCGGTCGTCATGGTGACGCATAACGAGATGTTTCTGCACGCGATTGCCGAACGGCTTATCGTGTTTCAAGGGAATCGGCTGAGGGTGTTTGAAGGGGATTATCAGCGGTTTCTGGATGGGGGCGGATGGGGGGATGAAAACCCGTCGGAAGGGGCTGTCGACACCGGTTGCGACCCTGAAACTGAAAACCGGGCTACTAAAAAAGGCATCCGGCGGCTGCGTTCCGCGGTGATCGCCGAACGCTCCCGGGCATTAAAGCCCATGGAGGAGAGGATCACGGCCCTGGAAACCCGGATCGATGAATATGAGAGCAGGCTGAAAGGGCTTGTTGAGCGAATGCAGGTCGCCACCATGAAGAAAGACGGCCGGGGGATCGCCGAGCTGTCGCAGGCGATTCACCGGTGTCAGGCGGACATCGACGTTGCGTTTGACGAGCTTATTCTTCTGAGCGAACATGCTGAAGAAAAGCGCCGGTCCTATGAGGCGCGATTAAACGCGCTTGAGGCCACAGCGCCGTCTTAGTTTTCTTGATATTCGTGTTCCAGCGTGGTAGAGATCAAAATTCAGGGGAGGCTGTAAAAAACAAAAAAACAGTCGGGTTCATCGAATCAGGTATGGGGATCTGCAGCCGGGGATGACCGTCTGTTTTGGCGATTAAAGATGAAAGACAGGGTTTTGTTTCAGGCGTTATGGGGGGCTGCCCTTGTTTTAATGGGGACGGCTGTTTTTTTTCGAATCCCCCACGTCATGGAGAAGGTCGTCCGTATCGACTATTTTGCGTCGGTTCTCTTTTTTATTCGTTTCGGTTTTTACCTGATGTCGGTGTTGCTGATCGGAGGGGGGATCAAAAAATTATACGGGATTACCAAATCCCGGAAACCGGGGAAGACGCCTTAGGAAAGGGGCGGTGTTTGAATCATCACGGCCGGAGGGTTTATGGATCCAACCACTAAAATAAAAAGCGCTCCGGGGTCTGTCTCCGGCGGCGTAACAGATGTTCATCACCTGAAATCGGAGGTGGTGTATCGTACCCGACTTCAGAAGATTTCCAATTCGATCCACGCCGCGTTCAATCTTGACGAGATATTGATCGATCTGAAAGAGGACATCGTTGATCTTGTCGGTGCCGAGCGGGTGACCATTTATTATGTAGACGGGGTTAAACGTGAGCTGGTCTCCCGGCTCAAATCAGGAAACGAGGTCTCTGAAATCCGGGTGCCGGTATCCGGCGGGAGTATCGCCGGATACGCGGCGGCGCATCAAAAGATACTCAATATCAAGGATGTTTACGACAAGAAAGAGCTCGAAGGGATCGACCCGGAACTTCACTTTGACGGCAGCTGGGACAGGAAGACGGGATTTAAAACCCGCCAGGTGCTGGTTTCGCCGATCATTTTCAAATCGTTTATTCTGGGCGTTATTCAGCTGATTAACGCCAAAAAAGCTGAAGGGTTTACCCGGAAAGACGAGCAGAACCTCGCCGAGCTGTCGAACATCATGGGAATCGCCCTGTATAATCAGAAAAAAATGGCGGGTTCCCGGAAAAGCAAGTTTGCCTACCTGCTTGAAAACCATATCCTGACCCAGAAGGAGCTCAATCGGGCGATCGCCACTGCCCGCCAAAAAAAGCTTCCGATTGAAGAAATCCTTATGGAGGAGCTGAATATTTCAGACAAGGAGATCGGGGAGGCCTTGAGCCGGTACTATGAGCTGCCCCTGATTCGATACAGCGAGAACATTACCATTCCCGGTGAACTGATGGTCGGCCTGAAGGTCAGTTTTATGCGTAAGAACGTCTGGGTCCCCGTCCGTTCTGAAGACGGGGAGGTGGTCATCGCCATCGACAATCCCGAGAATATTACCCGGGTGGATGAGATCCGCGCCCTGTTTCCCGGCAGGCGGATCAAACTGGGTTATGCGACCCGCCGGGATATTTCAAAAATAATCGATCTGTTTACCACGGACCAGAAGCAGGTCTCCTCCATTGATGAGATTATTTCCCAGCTCAAGGAGGAGGAACAGGACATTGAAGAGGAAACCTCGGCGGTTTCCGAGGCGAGCAGCGCCGTTGTGCAGCTGGTCAACAAGATTATTCTCGACGCCAATGAGCGGCGCGCTTCGGATATCCATTTTGAACCCTTTCCGGGCCGGGAGAATACCCAGGTGCGAATAAGGGTCGACGGCGCCTGTCAGCTTTATCAGACCATCCCCTACAGCTATAAAAGCGCGGTGGTTTCGCGCATCAAGATCATGGCGGATCTGGATATCGCCGAGCGCCGGAAGCCCCAGGACGGCAAAATCCGGTTTAAGAAA